>NZ_JAJB01000027.1:0-111690 GCF_000583215.1 Brevibacterium sp. VCM10 | reverse complement strand
CTGGGCCGCCGTCAGGTAGCAATTGGAGGAGCGGATAGAGTTGGGGGAATGAAGAAGCGTGCTCTCCTCGCCGGTGCTCTTGCCGTTCCCGCGGCCGCCGGAATCTGGGGTGCGGTCATCGAACCGCACCTCTTCGCCGTCCGCCGCCACACGCTGCCGATCCTGCCTGCCGGAGCCGAATCCATCCGGGTCCTCCACGTCGCCGACCTGCACCTGGCGCCCTGGCAGAAGCACCGCGCCTCCTGGGTCAAAGCGCTCACCCGCCTCGAACCCGACCTCGTGGTCAATACCGGCGACAACCTCTCAGCCGACATCGTGCCGGCCGTCCTCGACGTCTTCTCCGGCCTGCTCGATGTCCCCGGTGTGTTCGTCCTCGGGTCGAATGACTTCTTCTCCCCGCAGGCGAAGAATCCCGCGAAGTATCTGCGCTCACCGTCCGAGGTCAAACACCGAGTGAACCCCGACCTCGACGTCAAAGCCCTCGTCCACGGGTTCGAAGAACCGACATCCGCGTCCGGTTCCACGTCCCGAGGGCAGGGATGGCATTTCCTCGACAACACCGAGGCGGCCCTGACGATCAAGGGCACCCGTATCCATTTCTCGGGCCTCGGCGACGCCCATATCGACCGCGACCGGATCCGTTGGAGTGAGGGAGAACCGGGAGAAGGCGTCCTCGACCATCCACGGTTCGACCCCGAGGCCGGGATCAAGGTCGGCGTGACACATGCCCCGTATTCGCGGACCTTGGAGGCGTTCGCCTCGGCAGGGGCGGATCTCATCATGGCCGGACACACGCACGGCGGACAGATCCGAGTGCCCTTCTGGGGTGCACCGGTGACGAACTGCGACCTCGATCGAACACGCGCACGCGGAGTTTTCCCATACCGGCAGAGTCTCGTCGCCATCTCCGCAGGTCTCGGCTTCTCACCGTACTCACCAGTGCGTTTCGCCTGCCGACCGGAGGTCAGCGTCCTGGAACTCGTCGCAAGGGCGTAGGCCGTTCAGCGATTTCTGAAGGTCTGCACAAGGCGAATTCGTTAAACTGACTACCATGGTGTCTCCTGAGTCAAACGCCCCACCCACAAAAATGGGCGCGTTCATGCAGTTCGTGGCCGTCAGTGCGGTGGCGGGAATCGTCGCTGCCGGTCTGGCCATTCCCGGCGTCGGCGTCGCAACAGCCAGCGCGAACAGTGCTGTCGAGATCTTCGACTCGCTTCCCGCCACCTTGGAGATCAAGGAGCTGGGCGAGAAGTCGACGATGCTCGCCTCCGACGGTTCTGAGCTCGCCGAATTCTACTGGCAGAACCGCCAGGAGGTGCCTCTCGACGAGATCTCGCAGGACATGCAGAACGCGACGATCGCGGTCGAGGACTACCGGTACTTCGAACACGGCGGCGTCGACATCGAGGGCATCGCCCGTGCAGCGGTGCACAATATGGTGTCGTCGACGACTCAGGGCGGATCGACGCTGACCCAGCAGTACGTGAAGAACGTTCTCGCAGAGAACGCGCACGCCGAGGACAACGCCGAAGGTGTGGCAGCGGCGAAGGAGTCCGAAGGCACCGCCGGCTATGCGCGTAAACTGCGCGAGGCCAAGCTCGCTGTCGCGGTTGAGAAGAAGTACGACAAGAAGGAAATCCTCAACCGCTACATGAACATCAACAACTATTCGGGTTCCCCGAACGTCTACGGCGTCGAAGCCGCCGCCTATCGGTATTGGGGCATCCACGCCAAGGATCTCAACATCCAGCAGTCGGCGATGCTCGCCGGAATCGTGCAGAACCCATCGGCTTTCAATCCGCAGCGGTTCCCCGACCAAGTCCTCAAGCGTCGCAACATCGTGCTGGGCCAGATGCTCAAGTACGACCACATCACGCAGAAGGAATACGACAAGGCGGTCAAGACCGACCTCGATCTCGATCTGCACGAGACTCCGAACGGCTGCTCTGCGGCCAAGAGCAAAGCCGAATTCTTCTGCAACTATGTGCAGAACGTCATCATGAATGATGAGACTTTCGGGGATACTGCCGACGAGAGACTTGCATTCCTCCAACGCGGGGGCCTGACGATCAAGACCAGCCTCAACCCCGATATTCAGAAGATCGCGGACAAAGAGGTCAAGAAGCGCGTCCCCGTCGGCGACCCCTCCGGCGCCGGACATGCCCTGGTGACGATTGAACCGGGAACCGGTGAAGTCATCGCAATGGCAGAGAACCGTGAGTACTCCGTGGGAGAAGTCAAGAAGAAGGACAAGAACAAGAAGACCTCGATCAACTACACCGTCGACAAGAAGCACAACGGCGGCGGCGGATTCCAGGTCGGTTCGACGTGGAAGCCCTTCGTGCTCACGGCCTGGCTGAAGGAAGGCAAGAGCCTCAATACGACGGTCAATGCGACGAAGCGCAACTTCCCGGCCAGCTCTTGGACGTACGACGGCTGCCCGAACATGTCCGGAGATTGGGACCCGAACAACGCCGGAGACGGTGAAGGCAGGGGTTCGATGACCGCGCTCGAGGCAACGAAGAAATCCGTCAACACGGGCTACGCGGCCATGGGCAACCAGATGAACATGTGCGACATCATGGACACCGCGATGGATCTGGGCATCCGCTACGGTAGCGGTGAGACGCTTGATCATGAGGACAAGTCGGGCTTCATTCAGGCCCTGTCTCCATCATCGATCCTCGGAACGACAGAGACCACACCCATCGCCATGGCCGCAGCGTTCGCCACCTTCGCGAACGAAGGTGAGTTCTGCGGTCCCAAACCGATCCTCGAGATAAAGGATCGCAAGGGCGAGAAACTCGACCTGCCGGGTGAAGGCTGCAAACGTGTCCTGTCCAAGGATGTGGCCAGGGGCGTCGCCTACGCGCTGACGCAGACGTTCAACGGCGGTACGACCAGCTCGCTGAAGATCGGAGTCCCGGCCGGTGCGAAGACCGGTACGACGAACTTCGAGGTCGGTCACACCTGGTTGCTCGGCTTCACGAAGACCCTGTCGACCGCGGTGTGGACGGGAGACCCGAGCGGTACGCATGACTGGCGTACGAATGGTGCCGGCGCAGTCCGCGGCCACATCTACGGTGCCACGATCTCAGGTAAGACCTGGCAGGCGTACATGAGCCAGGCGGTGAAGGAGACCAAGGGCAACACCGGCTTCCCGAAGCCCAGCAGCAAGTTCTTCCAGGGCGGCGGGACCGGTGGCGGAAGCTCCTCGTCCAGCACGAACCGCGGCGGAGGCGGCGGTGGCGGCACCGGTGGCGGAACCGGCGGCGGTGGCACCAGCGGCGGAAACGGCGGCGGTGGCAACTCCGGAAGCAACGGCGGCGGTGGCAACTCGGGCAACAACGGCGGCGGAAACTCCGGCAACAACGGCGGCGGAGACGGCGGCGACGGCGGTGAGGCTCCTGGCCTCGGCGGCAACTGACCCGCGGTGACCTCGTGACCGGCCGATAGACGCCATCGGACACTGTTCCAGTGAAGGCGGGGAGGACCTGGTCCTCCCCGCCTTCACTGTCCCGTCTGCATGTAGGCCGGCGCCGGCTCGAGCAGTCGAACACAGCCGTCTCGGAACGCAGGTGCCCGGCCTGTCCGGTCTGGGCTAGTGTGGGGAACGGACCAGCGTCGTCGACCACACCAGGAAAGCCTGGTCATCCCGGATCACCTCGGGACCGCCTCGGCGACGCATCAACAACTGAGGAGAATCATGACCAAGTGGGAATACGTCACCGTGCCGCTCATCGTCCATGCGACGAAGCAGATCCTCGACCAGTGGGGTGAGGACGGATACGAACTCGTGCAGGTCGTCCCGGGTCCGGACAACAACGGACTCGTGGCCTACCTCAAGCGCCCGAAGGAATGACCCGAATCCGGCGCTGAGGCGATTGCAGACCATCCCCGCACCGCCGTCGTCCTCCTGACCACCCCCACCGAAAGAAGAATCATGTCGAAGACCCTTGAGCGTCTGAGCGAACTCGGCCTCGAACTGCCCGAGATCGCCACCCCCGCCGGTGCCTACGTTCCCGCACTGCGCACCGGAAACTATGTCTTTACCTCCGGCCAGCTGCCCGTCGTCGACGGCAAACTGCCCGCCACCGGGCACCTGGGCACGGACGTCGACCTCGACACCGGATACCAGCTGGCACGCACCGCCGGGCTCAACGCCCTGGCCGCCATCGCCGGGGTCATCGGCGACCTCGATGAGATCGTGCGCGTCGTCAAGGTCACCGGCTTCGTCAACTCCGCCGATGACTTCACCCAGCAGCCGGCCGTCATCAACGGCGTGTCCGAACTCTACGGTGAGATCTTCGGAGACCGCGGCCAGCACGCGCGCAGCGCCGTCGGCGTCAACACGCTGCCACTGGGCACGCCCGTCGAGGTCGAAGTCATCGTCGAGGTCTCAGGCGATGCCGCTTAGCGGACGCACGCTTCCCGTCTCGTCGGAACTGCGGTGGCTGCTCGACCACTGGCAGTCCGACGGACGGTGGCCCGTCCCCGAAGCCCCGCGCCCCACCTCGGCGATCGTGCTGATCCGGGACTCCGCGGACGGGCTGGAACTCTTCATCACCCGGCAGCTCGACGCTCGCGGCGTCGAAGACCGCAACCGGTGGGCGTTTCCCACCAGCAGCCTGCGCCCGGGAGATGTGCGGAAGCTGCCTTTGGCCGGGTGGAATTCGGCCCGGTGCGCGCGTGCGCTGAGCATCGAGAACAAATCCCGCGCCCTTCACCACTTCTCTGCGGCCGCCCGCATCACCTTCGCCGCCACCGGAATCCTGCTCGCCGAGGATGTCGACCGGGAGATCGTGGCCTCACCGCAGACGGACTGGCACACCACCCGGTCGAGGCTGTTCTCGAACGAAGTGTCATGGTCGCAGGTCCTACGCGACCGTGACCTGCGGCTACGTCCCGATCTGTGCAAACCGTGGCTGCGCTGGATCAACACTCCCACCCAGCTGCACCGGTTCGACACCACATACTTCATCGCCACCGTGCCCTTCGGCCAGGAAGTCGACTTCCTGTCCCCGAACGAGACCTCCGCCGGCTGGAAACGCCCCGGACAGATCCTCGCCGAGGTGGGCGGAGACCCCAACCGCATCAGCGCGGCCGCCCGCATCATCGTCGAAAGCCTCACCGGGGTCCCGTCCGTGGGAGCGGCCATGGCACAGATCCGCAACGTCCACCCGCTGCGCCCGGAGATCATCGCCGACGACGGCGACTGGAAAGTCGTCATCCACACCGGCAAAGACCCTCACAGCAAAGGCAGCCTGCGCGACCGTGCGGTCGCCGTCGGCGAGACCGACACCGACCAGAACCCCGGCTTCCTGACCTTCAGCGGCGATGACGACGAAACGACAGACGAGGAGAGCGAGGACTCATGAGAATCCGTGCGAACAATCCCAGCCCGATGACCCTGACCGGAACGAACACCTACGTGCTCACCAGTCAGGACGACACCTCCGCGGTCGTCATCGATCCCGGACCGGAGATGGCCGACCACCGTGCGAATTTCCTCGCCGAGGTGGCCGACCGTGACCTGGCAGCGATCGTTCTCACCCACCAGCACGCCGACCATTCCGAGATGCTCGGAAGCATCGACCAGTGGGCCCCCGAGGTTCCCGTCTACGCTGTGCTCGAGCGTTTCGCCCGGCACACGGATCCCGTGGTCGACGGCGACGAGATCGCCTTCGGCAGCACCCCTGCCGATGTTCTGCGCGTCGTCGCCACCCCCGGCCACACGAGCGACAGCATCAGCCTCATCCACTCCGGAGCCCTCTACAGCGGTGATACGATCCTGGGGGAGGGGACGACGATCGTCACCCACCCGGAAGGCTCGCTGCGCGACTACCTGAACTCCCTCGACCGGTTGAGAGAACTGTTCGACGCCGGTGAGTTCGCGATCATCGAGCCGGCCCACGGCGAGCGCATCGACGCCCCCGCCGAGGTGATCGACTACTACCGCTCCCACCGACTCGAACGCATCGAGCAGGTCAACGCGGCACTCGAGCAGGGAGCGAGCACCGCCTCGGAGGTCTGTGACATCGTCTACCACGACGTCGATGACAGCGTGCGGCCGGCGGCCGAACAGATCGTCAAGGCCCAGCTGGCCTACCTCGACGCTTTGCCCGCAGCCGACGCCTGAGGCACGCCGCTGACGTCGCAGCTGCAAGCGCCTTGAGTGCCCTGCCGCGGTGCATGGCACGCGACGTCTTCGGTCTAACTGGATGACACACCACTCACGACTCAGGTTCTGATCCAGTCATCGAGTTTGAACTCGATGACTGGTCCAAAACGTGAGTACGAAGCTTCCCGGACCTGAGGCGACAGCCACTGCGACGGCGAGCGCCGGTCACGACGCACACTTGCCCGTGCCAGCACGAACGCCCCAGCCGAAGCGGCTGGGGCGTTCGTGCGATGTGGGGGTTAGGACGCCGCGAGGAGGATCAGCGGGCGCGGTTGCGCATCCTGTCCATGTCGAGGATGACGACGGAGCGGGCTTCGAGACGGATGAAGCCGCGGGCGGCGAAGTCAGCCAGCGCCTTGTTCACGGTCTCACGGGAGGCGCCGACGAGCTGAGCGAGCTCTTCCTGGGTGAGGTCGTGAGCGACGAGCACACCGTCGGGTGCCGGCTTCGAGAAGCGGGCTGCCAGGTCGAGCAGGGCCTTGGCGACACGGCCGGGCACGTCGGAGAAGACGAGGTCGCCGACGGTCTCGTTCGTGCGTCGCAGACGCTGGGCGAGAGCCTTGAGCAGGTTCATCGCGGCCTGCGGGCGCTCGTTGAGCCAGGTGGTGAGGTCCTCGTGCCTGAGGCTGAGCAGCTCCGACTGGGAGACCGCGGTGACAGAGGTCGAACGTGGGCCGGGATCGAAGAGGCTGAGCTCGCCGATGATCTCGCCCGGGCCGACCACGGACAGCAGGTTCTCACGGCCATCGGAGGACTCGCGGCCGATCTTGAGCTTGCCCGAGGAGACGATGTAGAGCTCGTCACCGGCATCGCCCTCATGGAAGAGCACGGTTCCCCGACGGAGACTCCGCGGGTTCATGAACTTCATCAATGCACTGGTGGCTTCATCGTCCAGACCTGCGAAGAGCGTCGCGCCCCGCACCACTTCAATATCCACTGGTTCCTCCTTGTCGTGATAATCACACATAAATCTACCTGGTCATCTGCATCGATACCAGCAAAGACGTGGGAGTGTGGCCCATCAGTCTGAAAACCTCTGCCGCATCGCCCGACACGACTCCCGACCACACCGTTTCCGCAGACGGTCGCGTCCCGGCGCGCGGATCCGGGCACACATGCCTGCGCCGAGGGTGTGACCGGCGTGACTGCGGAATGACGGGGCACGGATTAGGATGGTGAGTCGTGTTGACTGTGGCAGAGAAGAGCGCGCGGAAGTTCGCGAAGGAGACCCCGCTGGGGCGGACCCGCCGGGCCCGGAAGATCCATCGCATCCTCGCCGAGGTGTATCCGAACGCGAAATGCGAGCTCGACTTCGAGACTCCGTTCCAGCTGCTCATCGCCACCGTCCTGTCCGCTCAGACCACCGATATCCGCGTCAACTCCGTCACCCCGAGCCTCTTCGCCGCCTTCCCCGACGCTCACGCCCTGGCCGTGGCCAATCTCATCGAGGTCGAGGAGCACATCCGCTCCACCGGGTTCTACCGGGCGAAGGCCCGCAACATCGTCAAGCTCGCGAACGAACTCGTCGACGAGTACGACGGTGTGGTCCCGAACAAGTTGGACAAGCTCGTCAAGCTCGCTGGAGTCGGGCGCAAGACCGCGAACGTTGTCCTCGGCAACGCCTTCGACACTCCAGGACTGACCGTCGACACCCATATGGGCCGGTTGGCGCGCCGCTTCGGGTGGACGGAGGAGACCGATGCCGTCAAGGCCGAGCATGAGATCGCGGCCCTGTTCCCGAAGAAGGATCTCACCATGCTCTCGCATCGGGTGATCTTCCACGGCCGCCGCATCTGTCATTCCCGGAAGCCCGCTTGCGGAGCATGCCCCCTGACCGCGCTGTGCCCCTCGTTCGGCATCGGGGAACTCGACCCGGAGAAGGCACGCGCCATGCTCCGGTTTGAAATGGCACCCTTGGCCACTCCCACCGAGGAGGCTGTCGCCGAGGACGGACAGTGAGCGCCCGAATCCCCGACCTTCCACCCGAATCGGCGACGATCGCCGATGGAGCCCTGCGCGGGCAGCTCGAAGCCCTCGCCGCCTCGCACGGGTCCCCGCTGTGGCTGCGCCGACAGAAGGGAACGGCCGAGGCTGCCGCCCGTGACGCCGCCGTGCTCATGCTCTTCGGGCGTGGGGGAGAAGCCCGCACCGAGGCGGGAGAAGCAGAAGCATCGCGCCTGGCCGAACTCGGCGTCGCCGACGTCGACATCGTGCTCCTCCAGCGGGCTGCGACCCTGCGCCATCATCCCGGCCAGGTCGCCTTTCCCGGAGGGGGCCGTGACCCCGAAGACGATTCCATGGCGGCCGCCGCACTGCGGGAGGCCGAGGAAGAAGCTGGAATCTCCCCGCACACCGTCGAAGTGCTCGGAGAGATGGATCCGCTTTATATTCCGGTTTCGAAGTTCGAGGTCACCCCTGTCGTCGGCTATTGGCGTCAGCCCGGTCGGGTGCATGTGATGGATCAGCGGGAGTCGTATTCTGTCTACAGGGTGGCCATCGCCGATCTCGTCGCCCCTGCCAATCGCGGCACCTTCTCCCGTCCCGATCTGAAGATCTCGACCCCGGCCTTCGACGTCGGAGTGCTCAAGGTCTGGGGCTTCACTGCCGGCATCCTCGATTTCGCCCTCGACCATCTCGGCTGGGCGGGCGCATGGGACAAGACGGCTCCCATCGCGATCGATTTCTGAGGCATCGATTTCTGAGGCAGATGCGAAGGCGGCGCCGGACTTGATGTCCGGCGCCGCCTTCGTTCCTGCCGCGGTTCTCAGTATTGCAAGGAGTGTCAGTACCTGGGGCCCGAGGGGTTCTTCACCGCACGCTTGACCGAGGCCACGAGCGATTTGGCCGAGCCGATCGCGGTGCCGGGCACCGGGTTGCCCTTCTTGAACAGCGGGAGGGCGACAAGCACGAGGATGATCGCGATGACGGCGAGGATACCGAAGACGATGAGGAAGCTGCCCCACCACGGCCAGCCCAATCCCTCATGGAATGCGGCCGCACCGGCGAAGATCACCATGAACGAGGACAGGAAGAGCAGGAAGAGAGCGACAACGGCCAGTCCGGCTCCGATGCCCAGGTTCTTCGCGCCGGCAGTGGCTTCGGCCTTGGCGAGGGCAATCTCTTCTTCGGCGATCGCTTTGGAATCGTCGCTGATGCCTTTGATCAGTTCGCTGATGGACCGTTCGGCCATGAGAGCTCCTAAATCGAGAACGAGGACAATCTAACTTAAGAGTAGTCTGATCGTGCCCTGCGGCCAAAGGCGAATCGGCGGGGAACCGGGAAAACCCGTCGGATCCCGACGACGGCCGCTATGCGGCAGGGTCGTCTGTCACCGACGGGTCATCCGACCTCGGCATCAGAGCGAGGTTCAGGCTTCTGAGACGGACTTTTCGATCTGGTCCATCACCGAGGCATCGGCGAGGGTCGACGTATTGCCGACCTCGCGGTTCTCGGCAACGTCCTTGAGCAGGCGACGCATGATCTTGCCGGAGCGTGTCTTGGGCAGGTCCGTGACGATGTGGACCTTCTTCGGCTTCGCGATGGGGCCGATGTCCTTGCCCACGTGCTGACGCAGCTCCTCAGATGTCTCGGAGGAGTCCTCGACTCCATTGGAGACGATGACGAACGCGACGACGGCCTGCCCGGACGTATCGTCGGCAGCGCCGACCACAGCCGCCTCGGCGACCTTGGGATGCGCGACGAGCGAGGACTCGATCTCTGCGGTGGACAGGCGGTGACCGGACACATTCATCACATCGTCGACGCGGCCGAGGAACCAGATGTCCCCGTCCTCATCGCGGCGGGCCCCGTCACCGGCGAAGTACGTGTCTTCGAACCGTGACCAGTAGGTCTCCTTGAAGCGCTCCGGGTCTTTCCAGATCCCGCGCAGCATCGACGGCCAAGGCCGACGGATGACGAGCAGCCCGCCTTCGGGGCCGGCCGGGTTCTCACCCGAATCATCGACGACGTCGACGGAGATGCCGGGAATCGGACGCTGGGAGGAACCGGGCTTGGTCGACAGTACGCCGGGCAGGGGAGCGATCATATGGGCCCCGGTTTCCGTCTGCCACCAGGTGTCGACGATCGGGCAGCGCTCACCGCCGATGACGCGGTGGTACCAGCGCCAGGCCTCGGGGTTGATCGGTTCGCCGACGCTGCCGAGCAGGCGCAGACTGGACAGATCGTACTTCGCCGGGATCTCCTCGCCCCACTTCATGCACGTGCGGATCGCCGTCGGGGCGGCATAGAGGATCGTGGCCTTGTACTTCTCGATGATCTCCCACCAGCGACCCTGATGCGGAGTGTCCGGGGTGCCTTCGTAGATGATCTGAGTGGTGCCGGCGGCCAGTGGGCCGTAGGCGACATAGGAGTGACCGGTGACCCAGCCGACGTCGGCGGTGCACCAGAAGACATCCGTCTCGGGCTTGATGTCGAAGACGGCCTTCATCGAGTACAGCACCTGAGTGAGGTAGCCGCCGGTGGTGTGGAGGATGCCCTTGGGCTTTCCTGTCGTCCCGGAGGTGTAGAGGATGAACAGGGGGTGCTCCGAGTCGAAGAACTCGCATTCGTGTTCGTCGCTGGCCCGGCCGACGGAATCCTCCCACCACTGGTCGCGGCCTTCGACCCAGTCGGCGTCCTGACCGGTGCGCTTGACGACGAGAACGTGCTCGACCGGAGTGTCACCCCGAGAGATCGCTTCGTCGACGGCCGGCTTGAGGCTCGTGGGCTTGGCGCGACGGTAGCTGCCGTCGGCGGTGATGACGACGCGGGCTTCGGCGTCGATGATGCGCGAGTGCAGTGCATCGGCGGAGAATCCGCCGAAGACGACCGAATGTGCAGCACCGAGGCGAGCACAGGCGAGCATCGAGATCACGGCTTCGGGAATCATTGGCAGGTAGATGGCAACCCGGTCGCCGCTCTTGACGCCGAGGTCGGTCAGCGTGTTCGCCGCCTTCGACACCTCGGCGAGAAGTTCGGCATAGGTGAAAGCACGGGAATCGCCCGGTTCGCCTTCGAAGTTGATGGCCACCCGGTCGCCGTTGCCGGCGAGGACGTGGCGGTCGAGGCAGTTGTAGGCGACATTGAGCTTTCCGCCGACGAACCATTTCGCGAACGGCGGATTCGTCCAATCGAGGACCTCGTCGAAGTCCTCGTGCCAGTCGACGAGCTCACGGGACTGTTCGGCCCAGAAGCCCAAGTAGTCTGCCTCGGCGCGTTCGTATTCGTCGGCCTTGACGTTGGCGTCTGCGGCGAACTGCTCAGGCGGGGCAAACGTCTCTGTCTGCTCGGCAGCGGTTTCGGTCATGCTTTCCCTCCGACTTCCTTGGTGGATCGAAAATTCTAGTTGCACTGTATACCGGTGGTCGGGGGCAGTGGAGGGCAGTTTCATGCGATGAACGGGGAAATCGGGGGTAGCCGCCGCGCCATTGTCGTGGTATGGGTCACATGGCTTGGACGGTGATGAGGTCACCGAAGAGCCTCCTCGGTGAGGGAATACGCGGTTCCCGGCGTGCCTGAGAAAGCGCGTATGAGTGCACAGGAGGCCTGTGTTCTGCAAGGATGGGGTCAGAGTCCGTCGGGATCCGACCCGCGCGGACACGGAAACACTGTTACCTTTCCCCGAGATCGACTGGAGTCAGCGATGAGTTCGCCGCAGCATCCAACCGGGTCCGGGCCACAGCCGTGGCAGGATCAGCCCCCGCAGTACCCGGGCCAGAACGCGCAGCAGCCCGGCGGTCAGCCGCCGGCCTACGGTTCGGGACCGGGACAGTTCGGCTCGGCGCCCGGGCCGGCCTATGGTTCCGCACCGGGACCCTACGGATCGGCACCCGGACAGCCCGCCGCGCAAGGACCCTATGGATCGGCTCCAGCCCAGTACGGGTCGGGACCCGGACCATACGGATCTGCTCCCGGGCAGTACGGCTCGGCACCGGGACCGTACGGGTCAGCGCCGGGCCAGGGTCAGTTCGGCCAAGCGCCTGCGCCCAAGCGGAAGACCGGCCCGGGAATCCTCGGCCCGCTGACTCTGCGCGATCTCTTCCTCCTCTTCGCCGGTCTGCTCGCCTTCATCGCCCTGTTCGTGCCCTACCGCAGCTACAGCTACGGCTTCGGACATGAGACGACGACGCTGTGGCATTGGAACGTCGCGGATATGGGCGCGCTCGTATTCGGGGTGCTCGCGATCCTGCTCATCGTGGCGGCCGTGCTCGTCAACAAGCTCGGCAGCAGCCGACTGCGGGTCGGGTCGCTCAGCCTCGACCAATTCATCTCCGTGCTCTCGGCGATCGCGTTCACCTATGTCTTCATCGACCTGCTCACCTCGGCGGTCTACTGGCATGTGGGCTCGTACCTGACGTTCTTCGCGGGGCTCATCGCATTCTTCGCCGGAGTGTTCACGATTCTGCCGTTCTTCGCCAAGGAATTCGCCGGCCGCGAGGACATCGAGACCCATCCGAAGGCTCGCCCCGTCACCAAGCACACCCAGCATCCGGCACCGGTGGCCAATGTGCCCGGTGCGACCGGACCGGGTGCCGGCGCACCCGGATTCGCACCGTATGGTGCCGCTCCGGCCGGCGCTGGTCAGCCAGGATTCGGACAGCCGGGTACCGGCGATTACGGTCAGCCCGGCGGACCGGGACAGTCCGGCCAGCCGACTCAGTTCGGTGCGCCAGGACAGTCGGGTCAGTTCGGCGGTCCGGGGCAGTCGGGTCAGCCTGCACAGCAGGGTCAGCCCGGCGACGACCGGTTCGGTCAGTCGGGTCAGTTCGGCGGTCCGGAACAGCAGAGCCAGTTCGCCCCTGCCGACCAGCAGAACCAGCCGTCCGCGCAAGTCGGCCATCCGTCCGACGAATTCGGCCAGTCTTCCGACGACCAGAACCAGCTCAGCCCTTACGCTCCGCCGCAGGAGCAGGACGCCGAGCGTTCTGCCAGCTCCTTCGCCGCGCCTGCCAACACCTCGGGCGCGGGCGCTGCGCCCGGATCCTCAGACACGACATCTGACCAGGCCTCGGCCGACGGGCCGGTGCACAGCACCGGTGACGGGCAGACCTATCTGGGCCGTCGCGATTCGGACGCCCCGCAGCATTCGCAGAGCGAGCCGACTCAGGCGTTCGGTGTCGGAGCCGGCCGGCCGCAGGACGATACGGCCGACGGTCAGCTCACCGGCGCGAGCGGCCAGGCTGCTGAAGCCGAGGCCCAGCCCACCGACGCAGGCAACAAGTCACATTCGGGCGCTGCGGCCGCTGCTGCAGGCGCCGGGGTGATCGGCGCCGGTGCTGCCGGTGTCGCTGCCGCACACGCGGATTCCGAACGTCGGCGTGGCCGCCACGCCGCTCCCGAATCGGAGACCGACTCCGTGTCGTCTGCTGAGACCGATGCGGCGAATGAGGACACGTCCGCGGACAGGTCCATGGCCGCCTCGGCGAAGGAGGACGACACCCCGACGGTCGTGTCGCCGGCCGAGAGCAGCGACCTGGTCTCCAAGGTCAACGCGAAGTCCTCGGATACGAACTCCGCAGAAGACGCAGATATCGCCGGCGCGGGATCGGCCGCACAGTCCCAGGCCGCCTCGCCATCGGAGTCCTCGGCCTCGACCGACGAAGCCCCGGCGCAGGGTCAGGACGACGATGCGAATGTCCGCTCCACCGAGGCCACGGTTGTCAGCACTCCGGCAGACGGCCCGGTCGTCGCAGACGGCAAGCCCACGGCCGATGACAGGTCCCCGGCCGATGACACGGCGCCTGCGGGCGATGACACAGCGGCGGATGATGACGGTCAGGCGACCGCTGTGATGGAGCCGGCCACCAGTGCGGAGCGGACGACCGCTCCCGAAAGCGAAGAGCCGACTCAGTACGTTCCTGTCGCCGACTACGCCAACCGTCCGGAGACCGACGGGCGCGCGGACAGCTCGACCGACGCGACCATGGCGCAGACGGCCGTCGACAACCAGCCGGTGCCCGCCGATGCCGGTCAGAACCGGTCCGGTGATGCGCAGAACGACGGTCGGAACGCCGGTCACGACAACGGTCGGGCACAGAACCAGGACGGTGGACGACGCCCCATCATCCAGGCGTTCTGGTTCGCCGTTCCCGAGCCGCGCGAAGCCGTGGACGAGACCACCGGAATGCCGGTGTTCACGATCTACCCCGGCGACTGGTACCTCAGTCTCGAGGACAACGGGTCCTCGTTCACGGTCCGCGACTCCGACGGCAGCACCACCGGTGTCCTGCGCAATATCGAAGGAATCCAGCGCGGCTGATTCGGTCCGGCTTCCACTCGCACGTCAGCGCTGTGGACATGCCACGGTCGACTCGGTGCCCCTCGGCACCACGTGAGGTGGCCGAGCGGCCGAGCCACCGCGGCTGACCTGGATGGAAGCTGCAGGCTGCCACGTGGGGCGCCTCCTGTGACTCAAACTCACAGGAGGCGCCCCTTCGTCGTCCCCTCCACAGGGCAGCGCTCCGGCCTGGCCGGAGGCCACCGGTCGAGTCCAAGCTCGATGCATGCAGGTAGCCCTCATCACCGACCTCGGTGCGATCACCGAAGAATGCGCCCGAGTCGCCGAAAGCATCGGCATCTCCCTGACCGTTCTGCCTCCCGACTCCGGAGGCTGGCAGTCCGCGTCGCTCATCCTCCTCGGCGAAGACGTCCGCGAAGCCCCCGCCACCGACAGGGCGGACACGATCCTCGTCGTCCTCGACGATGACGAACCCTCCTCGACCTGGGCGAAGGCCGCCCACCTCGGCGTCGACCAGCTCGCCGTGCTGCCCGCCGCCGCGGAATGGCTGAGCGGACGGATGATCGCCGCAGTCGAACCGCCTGGCGCACCCGGAACCACGGTCGGCGTCGTCGCCGGCTGCGGCGGGGCGGGTGCCTCCGTGCTCGCATGCGCACTCGCCCGACGAGCCGGAGCCGATCACAGCACCGTCCTCGTCGACGCCGACCCGCTCGGCGGGGGACTCGACCTCGTCCTCGGCGCCGAAGCGGTGCCCGGACCCCGGTGGACCGACCTCAGCGCCTCCCGCGGACAGCTGCGTCCCTCAGCCCTGGCCGATGCGCTGCCCCGCCACGACGGACTCGCGCTGCTGTCCTGGGGGCGGGACGACACCGTCGACCTCGACCCCGACGTCTTCGACGACTTCCTCGCCGCAGCCGGTCAGGCCTTCGACCTCGTCATCGTCGATCTGCCCCGCCACGCCCCACCGCAATGGACGAGACGCTGCCATCATGTCCTTCTCGTCTCCCCGGCCCGGGTCCGGTCGGCCGTCGCCTCCTCCCAAGTGGCCAAGCGTCTGTCCCAGGCCCACCCCGATGTGCGCCTCGTCGTCCGCGAAACCGGTCCCGGGGGCCTCGACGCCGAGCTCCTCGCCGACTCCATCGGTCTGAGTTTGGCCGGGAGCATCCGCGATGATCCGGGACTGTCCGCCGCCGTCGACCGCGGCGAGGGCATCCCCGGCGGGGCGCACCTCGGCCGCCTCGTCGATCGCTTGCTGGGGGAGTGGGTCGAATGAGCGAATGGCTCGATGCCTCGCTGGTCGCCGATGTCCGCAAAACGCTGCTCGACAAGCCGGGACCGGTGACCACGGCCGCCGTCGCCGAGGCGGTCCAACGCACCGGACGTGTGCTCGGTTCGTCCGCCCTGCTCGAGCTCGTCACCCGGCTGTCCGCGCAGCTGTCCGGGGCAGGACCTCTGCAGTCCGTGCTCGAGGTGCCCGGCACCACGGACGTGTTCGTCAACGGGCCGCGTGAGATCTTCGCCGACACCGGCGACGGGCCCCGGCTGCTCGACCTGTCCCTGGGAGCCGAAGAGGACGTACGGTCACTGGCGGTCCGGTTGGCCGCCCTCGGCGGGCGCCGCCTCGACGATTCCTCTCCCTATGTCGATGTGCGCCTGCCCGACGGGGTGCGGATGAACGCGATCGTCCCTCCGATCTCCGGGGACACGACGACGATCAGCTTCCGCGTGCCCAAACGCTCCGGATTCCCCTACTCCCAGCTCTGCGAGGAGGGGTTCGTCCCCGATGAGATCAGCGCCCTCATCGCCGAGGCGGTCACGTCACGGGCGAACATCCTCATCTCCGGCGGGACGGGCACGGGGAAGACCGTCCTCCTCGGCGCTCTGCTGTCCCTGGTCGAGACGATCCAGCGAATCGTCATCGTCGAGGACTCCCGCGAGCTCATCGTCACCCACCCGCACACCGTCCAGCTCGCGGCCCGCCAAGCCAACGTCGAAGGCGGCGGCGAGGTGACTCTGACCGACCTCGTGCGCAACGCCCTGCGGATGCGGCCCGACCGCCTCGTCGTCGGGGAATGTCGCGGCGCGGAGGTCCGGGACATGCTCACCGCGCTCAACACCGGTCATGAGGGCGGGTGCGCGACCATCCATGCGAACACCGCCGAGGCCGTGCCCAGCCGGGTGGCCGCGCTCGGGGCGTTGGCGCAGATGAGCCCTGATGCCGTGTATTCGCAGTTCTCCACCGCCATCGACCTCGTCATCCATCTGCGGCGCTGCGGCTCCGAGCGGGGAATCACGGAACTGGCGATCCCGACGAGGGTCGGTGCCGAGGCAGTCGTTATGGAACCGGTGTGGGGCCGCCCGTCACCGTCGACAGCCGGCACCGTCAACCGCCGTGCCCTGGCCCGGTTCGAATCCGTGCTCGAACAGAAATCCGCACAATGATCGTCCTCACCGCCGCTCTGATCGCGGCCGGGATCATCCTCGCGGCGCCCCCGGACCCGGGTGCCAGACTGCTGGAACTCCTGCACCGTGCTGACGGTGGCGGATCAGTGCCGAAAGGAGTGCGTGCCGTCTTTCGCCGAGGCGGCCGCACCGCCGATGATCAGGCCGAACGGCTGTGGGCGATCGCCGCGGTGGAGAACTGCGCCCATCTGCTCAAGGTGGGGATGACTCCGCAGGCGGTGATGGCCACGCTCAGCCGCCGCAATGACGCGCTGGCCCCGATCTCACGCGCGATCTCGTTGGGTGAGGAGCCCGGACGCGCCATCGCCACCCGCAGCAGCGCGCTGTCGGAGGCCGCCGCTCACGTGCTGACCGGAATGGCCGCCGTATGGACGGTGTCCGAACGTTCCGGAGCCCCCGCGGCGGAGATGATCCTGCGTTACGCGGCCGCCCAGAGAGACGCCCTCGACGCCGAACGCGAACGCCGCATCGCCATGGCCGGTCCGCGGTCGACGGTGCGGGTGCTCAGCTGGCTGCCGCTCATCGGCGTCGGCCTCGGCCTGCTCATCGGCGTCCGACCCCTGGAACTCATCAGCGGGCTGCCGGGACAGCTGAGCATCGGTGCCGGGCTCCTCCTGTACGGGGCCGGCCGATGGTGGATGCGGACGATGATGCTGCGAGCGCAGAGGTGACCATGCTTGCTGTGCTCATCGGTGCCTGCGTCGGTCTCGGCGTGCTGCTGTGGTCCGGATCGACCCGCCGGAGACTGCAGAGCCTCCTCAGCGAGGGCAGGACCGATCCGACCGGCACCGAGGCGGCTGCCCCGGAGGCGAGCACGGCTGGGTCGGGGACGGAGCCGGCGGTGGCCGATGATCAGTTGGCATTCGACCTCGATCTCGTGGCGATCTGTCTGACCTCGGGGCTGCCGATTCCCGTGGCGCTGACCTTGACCGCCGAGGCGACCGATGACCGATCGGACCTGCAGAGGATCGCCCGTGCGATGGCGATCGGCGGGCGCAGGCTCGCCGACGACGATCGGCTGCTGCCGGTGCTCGAAGTCTTCGAATTCTCCGAACACACCGGTGTCGGCCCGGCACCTCTCATCGAGTCCGTGGCCGAGGAGCTGCGGGCGTCCTCACGCCGGCGCCGCCAGGAGGCCGCCGCTTCGTTGGGTGTGCAGCTGGTGCTGCCCTTGGGTGTGTGCATTCTGCCGGCGTTCCTGCTGCTGTCTGTCGTTCCGGTCGTCATCTCGCTGCTGACCGATCTCACGACCGTGTTCTTCTGAGGTGGTGACCGAGTTTTCAGACTCGACCGATAGGCTCGGGACATGGCACCGGTCACACCCTTCAATCAGCTGTCCACTGTCGAACAAGCCGAAGACTACGCCGAGAACCTCTTCGTCGGCCGATCCGTGCGTCTGCGGCCCCTGAGGGAGGATGATCTGCCGTACCTCGAGCAGTGGTGGTTCGATCCCTCGATCGTCGTCTTGCAGAATCACACGGTTCTGCCGCGGCCGGAAGGGGGAGTATCCGAACAGTTCTCGCAGTGGAGCGCGAACACCTCGAGCGAAGCGGTCGGCTTCAGCATCGAGCTGACCGAAACCGAAGAGTTCGTCGGCCACATCACCCTCTACAGGCGCAATCCCATCAACCAGTCCGCCACTCTGGCAATCGTCCTCGGCCCTGAATTCCACGGGCGCGGCTACGGCTCGGACGCGGTGCGACTGGCCGTGAAGTACGGGTTCCTCCAACTGGGACTCAACCGCATCGAGCTGCAGACCTGGGCGTTCAACACCCGTGGAATCGCCTCCTACACCAAGGCCGGCTTCGTCGAAGAAGGCCGTCGACGAGAAGCCGTGTTCTTCAACGGCCGACGCCACGACGAAGTCATCATGGCCATCCTCAGAGACGACTGGGCCGGCAACACCTGAGGCGCCCCCGCCACTGACTCGCACGCCGTTTCCTGTGGACGGCCTCTCCACTCGTCCAAGGTGAGCCTGTGGATGCAGAACCCGTTTCCACAGGCGCGAAACCGAGTCTGGACACGACAGTGCGCTCACTCCCAGGCTGAAGGTCCGCTCGCAGAGTGCAAGCGGGGTTTCAGCCAAGGAGGAGAGCATGGCCACAACTTCACCGCCCCCGGAGATCGAGGACCCGCCGAAGGGTCAGATCGAACCGGTCGACGACCACACTGAGATTGATCAGTTCTGGGACTCCGACACCGGAGCGACCACCGCCGAATATGCGATCACCACTCTGGCCGCATGCGGATTCGCCGCACTGCTCGTCGTCGTCCTCAAATCAGAGCCGATCAAGGAACTCATCACCGGGGTCATCTCCACGGCGCTCGGTCTGGGAAGCTGAACCGCCATGGCACGCGGAGGCTCCCGTCAGCGGCAGCGAGGTCGGGATCGCGATGCGGGAACGGCGACCGCGGAATTCGCCGTCGTCATGCCGGCTGTCGTGCTTCTCATCGTGCTGCTCACGGGAGCCGCCGCGGTCGGCTTCTCCCAGCTGCGAGCCTTCGACGCCGCCCGGTCGGCGGCCCGTGAGATCGCCCGCGGCGAACCCCGAGCCGCCGTCGTGTCCGAAGCGAAGAAGCACGCCGGTGAGTCCTCCTCGGTCCGCGTCCGAGCCGACGGCGGATACTCGGTCGTGACCGTCACGATCGAACTGCCGGCTGCGATCTTCTTCCTCGACGCCGTCGATGCGCATGCCACTGCGCGATTCGAAGGGGACAGGTCCGGGCCGTCATGACGAACATCGTTGTGGGGCTCTGCTCGATCGTGCTCGTCCTCGTCGCCGCCATCGGCAGCCTCGGCCAGGCCTTCGTGGCCCACAGTAGGGCGCAGAGCGCCGCGGACCTGGCGGCGCTCGCCGCCGCGGACGCCGTGCGCGGACTGGCCACCGGAGAACCGTGTGAGATGGCGAAGGAGGTGGCGATTCGCAATGGCGGTCACCTCAAGGACTGCCGTGCCTCGCTGAGTGAGCAATCCGCCTACGTCGTCATCGAAGTCGAAATCCCCGGGCCTCTGCCGAAGGTCAGAGAGGAGGCCGTCGCCGGGAAATGAGAGGATCGGCTACCTGAGTACGGTGCGCAGCAGCCGCAGCGCAGCGTCCTTCTCGAGCGGTTCGTTCCCGTTGCCGCACTTGGGCGACTGCACACACGACGGGCACCCGTCGACGCACTCACATGCGGCGATGGCATCCCTGGTCGCACCCAGCCACTCATCGATGACCTCGCTGCCGCGTTCGGCGAACCCGGCGCCTCCGGCCAGACCGTCATAGACGAACACCGTCGCCAGCCCGGTGTCGGCATGCAGTGCCGTCGACACACCCCCGATGTCCCAGCGGTCACAGCCGGCGAAGAGCGGCAGCAGACCGATCGAGGCATGCTCGGCGGCATGGACGGCTCCGGGCAGGTCTCCGGAGACGACGTCGGCCTCGTCGAGGACGCTCTGCGGAATCGTCCACCACACGGCCTTCGTCCGCAGCGTGCGCTCGGGCAGGTCGAGCTCGTGTTCGGCGATGATCGCTCCACCGCGTTTGGCCCGCATCCGGTAGGCCACGACCTGATCGATGACGTCGACGGTTCCGCTGCACACAGCCACCCCGGACGGCAGAACCCGCTGCGCATCGGTGTCGACGATCGAGATCTCCGTCTGCGAGCGCGGCTGAGTCGTGTAGTCGACCTCGGCGCGTTCGACGGCGACGATCCGGTCCTCGAGGTCGAGATCGAGGACGGTGAAGTCGATGCCCTGATGCGTGTACACCGCTCCCGGATGGGCTCCCGTATGTGCACCCGATTCGTCGACCGTGCCCAGCAGGGTGCCGGTGCTCGCCTCGACCAGGCTGAACTGTCCGCCGCCGGCGCCGCGGATATCGGACAGGTCGGCCGCCGGTTGGTCCTTTGCCCAGAACCACCCGGTCGGCCGTGCCCGCAGCATCTTCGCCTCCACGAGGTCGTCGATGACCGCGGACGAATTGTCCGGGAAGTGCACGAGGTCGGTCGACTTCAGAGGCACCTCGGCGGCGGCCGCACACAGGTGACCGGAGAGCACATGCGGGTTGCCCGGATGGATGACGCCGGCGTCGACGGGGGAGTCGAAGATGACTTCGGGATGATGGACGACGAAGGTATCGAGCGGATCATCACGGGCGATGAACACGGCCATCCACCGCTGTCCGGCTCTGCCGGCACGCCCCGCCTGCTGCCACAGGGAGGCCAGGGTTCCCGGCCAGCCGGAGATGATGACGAGGTCGAGCCCGGAGATGTCGATGCCCAACTCCAGCGCATTCGTCGACGCCACGGCCAGCAGCTGACCCGAACGCAGCGCGGTCTCGAGCATCCTGCGCTCTTCGGCCAGATACCCGCCCCGGTAGGCGGCGACCTTGCCCGTCAGGGTCTCATCCACCTGCCCCACCTGGTCACGGACCGTCTGGGCGAGGGCTTCGGTGCCTCGGCGGGAGGCGATGAACGTGATCGACCGAAAACCGGCGCACATCGAATCGGTGATGACATCGGCGGCTTCGACCAGACCGCTGCGCCGGTCCCCGCCGGGAGACACGGGAGGCTCCCACAGGGCGAAGCTGCCGGCTGCGCGCGGGGACGAATCCTCGGTCACCGCATGTGCGGCCCGCCCGGTCAGCTTCGCAAAGGCTGCGTCCGGATCCGCCATCGTCGCCGACGCTCCGATGACGACCGGTGCCGCCCCGTAGTGGGCGGCGATGCGCAGCAGGCGGCGGAGGATGAGTGCGACATGGGACCCGAACACACCGCGGTACCGGTGGGCCTCATCGATGACGATGAAGCGCAGGTTCTTGAACATCCGAGCGAAGCGCTCGTGCTGGGGCAGGATCGACCGGTGGAGCATGTCGGGGTTCGTGAAGACGATGTTCGCATGCCGCCGGGCCCAGTCCTTCGAGACCTGCGAGGTGTCGCCGTCATAGCTGGCAGGACGCATGCCCTGGACGACGAACCGCTCGAGTTTGGCCAGCTGATCGGCGGCCAGAGCCTTCGTCGGCGCGATATAGATCGCCGAGGCGGAGCGCAGCTTCCCCCGCGACGCTTGGATCGCTTCGAGCACCGGCAGCCAGAAACCCAAAGACTTGCCCGAGGCAGTGGGGGTGGCGATGACGACGTCGGAACCGTCCCTGGCCGTCTGCGCCGCCTCGAGCTGGTGCTGCCACAGAGCGTCGACGCCGATGGAATGGCATGCGTGCTTGAGCTCCTCATCGATCCAGTCCGGCCACGCGGCGTCCCGTTCGAACCGCTGCGGGATATCGCGGACATGGACGATCCGCTCATCCCGGGCACCGAAACCGGTGACGATGTCGAGAAGAGCAGAGGAGGCCATGAGTCAATTATGGCGCAGTCGCTAGGATTCTTCTGTGACTGATCTGCCGTTGGCCCACCTGGGCGAGACCCTCTACCATTCCGGATACACCGAACCACGGATGCGCCAGTTCTGGGGCGGCCCGACCTCGGAGGCGCTGTTGCGCAACAACGCCGCACCCGCCATCCACCACTGCACCCGGACGCTGGCGGACCAGTCGTCGACGGCCGCCGACCGGGCCATGGCCAGCGCGGCGCTGCTCTTCCACTTCCACCGCACAGTCCCGGTCACCGAGGTCCGAGCCCTGCTGGGGGAGTCCTTCGACACCGCCGCCGAGGCGGAGCTGATCAGCGTGGACGACGACGAGGTGGTCGCCCCCTTCGCCCTGACCCCCTATGATCTTCCCGTCGGTGTCCCGCGCGGCTTCCGTCCCGGGGACGAGAACCTCTACCTCGTGGCCGACCACGGCACCCTGACCACACCGGATGTCCTCGACGGAGAATTCGTGCTCGGCCTCGGCGGCGCCGGCCGGACTTTGGTGTCGATCACCCCGCGTGACCACGTGGGTGTGGCTGCCGACATCGGCACCGGCTGCGGAATCCAAGCTCTGCTGCTGGCCCGTCACAGCGACCGAGTCATCGCCACCGACATCTCCCGCCGAGCCCTGCGCCTGGCCGAACTCTCGGCCGGGCTCAACGGTGTGACGACGATCGAATTCCGGCACGGGTCCCTCCTCGAACCCTTGGACGAACCCGTGGATCTGCTCGTGTCGAATCCGCCGTTCGTCATCACCCCGCGCAGCACGGACACCACCTTCGAATACCGGGACGGCGGAATGACCGGAGACCGCCTCGTCCGGGAGCTGTTCACGCGGATCCCGGCCAACCTCACCCCGGGCGGACGCAGCGTCTGCCTCGGAAACTGGGAGGCCGCCTCGGGGACGGACGAAGGGCCGGAGGCATGGGTCGGCGATGACGACACGTCGGTGTTCGTCATCGAACGCGAGGCCCTCGACCCCATCGCCTATGCCGAAACGTGGATCCGCGACGGCGGGACCCCTCGCGCCAGCACCGTCTGGAATAACGCAGTCGCCGCATGGCTCGACGACTTCGCCACCAGAGCTGTGGACGAAATCGTCTTCGGGTACGTGCTGATGACAAAGTCCGATAACGATGCGCCGACAATTGATTCTCCGGACTCCGCGGTCGGTGACGATCAGCCGGGCCTCGTCGGTGGACTGTCGGGCACGGTCGAGGGAGTGTTCAAGGCCCGGGTGAGAGTCACCTCGGCGCCGGCGCACAATCCGCACGGACTCGCGGAGTTCCTCTCCACGACCATCGCGATCCGATCCTGGCTGGCAGCAGCCGGGCCGGAGGAGATCGCCGGGACCGCTTTCACGCGCTCACCCGACCTCGTCGAACATCACCATTTCGTTCCCGGAGCGCCGGAACCCAGCTCGATCACCTTGGAACAGGGGATCGGCTTCGGGCAGGTCTTCGACCTCGATACGGCGTTGGCCGGGTTCGTGTCTGTCGCCGACGGGTCGCTGACTCTGAGGCAGACGGCCGCGGCTCTGGCTCAGCTTCTCGAGGTCGATCCCACGGCTCTGGAAGATCAGCTCGTGGCGCAGGTCAGAGCCCTGTGCGCGGCGGGTGCACTGCTGCCCGACAGCGGTTCCGTCGAGCGCTCGACGACTCGGTCGACCGGGGAATAGGGATAGGATCGGAAACCGTTGACCCCGTGTCCGAGCCGAAACCGGACGAGGTCCGGACAGCTTCCGTGGGTTGAGGGCCGATGAGGAACGTGCCCGATCAACAGTGTTACATTGGGCCGGATCGTCCGTTGCAGCGGGCAGCTGATGCCGTGAGAGGAATGTGAAAGCGTGACCACAACCGAGAAGAAGCCCCGTCGCCTCGTCATCGTCGAGTCTCCGACGAAGGCGCGAACGATTGTGGGATACCTCGGCGACGGTTATGACGTCGAGGCCTCAGTCGGTCATATCCGCGACCTGCCCACTCCCTCGGAGCTGCCCGCCGATATGAAGAAGGGGCCGTACGGAAAGTTCGCTGTCGACGTCGACAACAACTTCGACCCCTACTATCGGATCGACCCGGGCAAGAAGAAGAAGGTCACCGAACTCAAGCGTCTGCTCAAGGACGCCGACGAACTCTATCTGGCAACGGATGAGGACCGCGAGGGAGAGGCCATCGCGTGGCATCTGCTCGAAGTCCTCAAACCGAAGATCCCGGTCAAGCGCATGGTCTTCCACGAGATCACGCCTGAGGCGATCGACCGTGCCCTGGAGAACACCCGCGATATCGACACCTCGCTCGTCGACGCGCAGGAGACCCGCCGCATCCTCGACCGCCTCTACGGCTACGAGGTCTCACCCGTGCTGTGGCGCAAGATCCGCGCAGGGCTCTCTGCCGGACGCGTCCAGTCCGTGGCCACTCGACTCGTCGTCGAACGCGAACGCGAGCGCATGGCCTTCGTGCCCGCCGACTACTGGGACCTCGACATCGACCTCGGTCTGCCGGACGGGACGAACCCGTTCGCCGCGAACCTCACCACCCTCGACGGGGCGCGGGTGGCCACCGGCCGAGACTTCAACGACAAGGGCGAGCTGAAGAACACCTCGGCGACGATCGTCGACCGGGCCCGCGCGGAATCCCTGGCCACGGAGCTGAACGGCAGCGCCAAGGATGCGCTGACGGTGACCGCGGTGGAGTCGAAACCCTACTCCCGCCGCCCGGCCGCACCGTTCACGACCTCGACCCTGCAGCAGGAAGCCGGACGCAAGCTGCGCATGAGCGCCCGTCAGGCCATGCGCACCGCCCAGTCGCTGTACGAGCACGGCTACATCACCTATATGCGTACCGACTCCTCGGCGCTGTCGGGTCAGGCCATCGCCGCCGCCCGCAAGCAGGTGACCGAACTCTACGGTCCCGAATTCGTTCCGAACTCGCCGCGCCAGTACGCGAGCAAGCAGAAATCGGCGCAGGAGGCCCACGAGGCGATCCGACCCGCCGGTGACTCCTTCCGCACCCCGGCGCAGGTGTCCAAACAGCTCAACGGCGACGAATTCCGCCTCTACGACCTCATCTGGAAGCGCACCGTCGCCAGCCAGATGGCCGATGCGAAGGGCAAGACCGCGACCATCAAGGTCAGTGCAGCTCTCGCCGACGGTCATGAAGCCGGATTCAGCGCCAGCGGCACCGTCATCACCTTCCGCGGGTTCCTCGCCGCCTATGAAGAGGGCCAGGACGCGTCCCGCTACGACACGAAGTCCGGGGAGTCGCGGCTGCCGCAGGTCGAAGAGGGCCAGGCACTGTCGGTCGTCAAGGCCGAAGCCGACGGACATACCACAGCTCCGCCGCCGCGTTTCACCGAAGCCAGCCTGGTCAAGCAGCTCGAGGAGCTCGGCATCGGCCGTCCCTCGACCTATGCGGCGACGATCTCCGTCATCCAGGACCGCGGCTATGTGACCACTCGCGGCAACGCACTGGTGCCCAGCTGGTTGGCGTTCTCCGTCGTGCGCCTGCTCGAGGAGCACTTCACCGGACTCGTCGACTACGCGTTCACCGCCGACCTCGAATCCGAACTCGACCGGATCGCGATGGGCGAAGAGGACCGCAACGACTGGCTGGCCGGATTCTACTTCGGCGACAAGGGTCAGGACCGAGAGGGACTCAAAGCAATCGTCGACGACCTCGGCGATATCGATGCGCGCGAGGTCAACACCGTGGCCATCAGCGACGGTGTGAACCTGCGGGTGGGCCGCTACGGTCCCTACCTTGAGGTCGCCTCGGAGAAGGACGGCGAGGACCCGAAGCGGGTCTCCGTCCCCGACGATCTGGCACCCGATGAGCTGACAGCGGCGAAGGCGGCCGAACTCATCGAATCCCAGGGCGACGGCGACCGCGAGCTCGGTGTCGACCCGGAGACCGGACACACCATCGTGGCGAAGAACGGTCGATTCGGGCCCTATGTCTCCGAAGTGCTGCCCGAGCCCGAGGAGAAGCCGAAGCGGGGCGCTAAGAAGCCGAAGCCGCGCACCGCTTCGCTGTTCAAGTCGATGGATCTGAACTCGATCGACCTCGAGACCGCGCTCAAGCTGCTCAGCCTGCCGCGTGTGGTCGGTCAGGACGAAGAGGGCACGGACATCACCGCACAGAACGGCCGCTACGGACCGTACCTGAAGAAGGGCACGGACTCCCGTTCCCTGACGGACGAGGAACAGATCTTCAACATCACCCTTGAGGAGGCGCTGAAGATCTATTCCGAGCCGAAGCAGCGCGGCGGTCGTCGTGCCGCGGCACCGCTGAAGGAACTCGGTGAGGACCCGGAGACGAAGAAGCCCGTCGTCGTCAAGGACGGCCGCTTCGGGCCGTATGTCACCGATGGCGAGACGAACGCGACCCTGCGCAAGGACGACTCCGTCGAAGCCGTGACGCTCGAGCGCGCCGCGACTCTGCTCGCTGAGAAGCGCGCGAAGGGACCGGCGAAGAAGAAGGCTCCGGCGAAGAAGGCGCCCGCCAAGAAGACGACTGCGGCCAAGACGACTGCAGCGAAGAAGACGACGGCGGCGAAGTCCACTGCCGCGAAGAAATCGACGACCACGAAGTCCGCAGCGTCGAAGTCGACAGGGACGAAGACCACGGCCGCGAAGAAGACGAGCACGGCCAAGCCGAAGACTCCCTGAGTCGACGGCCGTCGAGTCCCCGGCATTCGCTTTGGAATGCTTTCGCCACCTGCCTGAAGTCCCGGGCCGGTGGCGAAAGTCGTTTACTCTCCCGTGGCCTGTGATACCCCGTGGCCGGTGATTGTTGGGTCGACACCGGTCACGTACTCCAGTGCTTCTGGGACGAGGTCAGCAGTGCCTTAAGGGGCGAGGTCAGTCGCGCGATGAATCCGCGAAATCGGTGAGCGCCCGACCGTCGAGGCGATAGGTCTCCCATTCGTCCTGCGCCTTCGCACCCAGAGATTCATAGAACCCGATCGACGGTGTGTTCCATTTGAGCACGCACCATTCGAGTCGGGTCAGTCCGCGCTCCTGGCAGATCCTCGCCAACCGACCCAGAAGTGCCTTCCCGGCGCCCGAGCCGCGATGGTCGGGGGAGACGAAGAGGTCTTCGAGCCAGATGCCGTTCCTGCCCGTCCAGGTGGAGAACGAATGGAACCAGATCGCAATGCCGATGACGTCGCCGTCCGCCTCGGCCACGAGACCGAACGTGTTCGCGTGCCCATCGTCGGGGAACATCACTGCCGCGAAGTCCGCCTCGGTGGCCTCGACCGCATCCGGTTCCTTCTCATAGACGGCCAGTTCGCGGACGAGCCGCAGGATGTCGGGCAGATCCGCAGGCTGTGCTTCACGAATGGTGACGGTCATGGTGTGTCCTCAGAGTCGGTGTTTGTCCGCGTGGGCGGCCACCTCGGCCAGCTCCTCGGCGGTGGGGGACAGGGGCGTATGCGGATTCGCGTCGGAATAGTAGGCGGCGAACGCCTCGGCGACGGAATCGATCGTCACCTCGGGGTGGATCTCGCTGATCGATCCGCCCGTGGACGGATCCCAATCGATGCCGAGGGCGGCTTCGACGTCGGTGAGGACGGCGCGGATCGGATTCGGGTCCTCGACGACGACGGACGACGAGAACAGCCACGCCCCGGAGACCACCCGCTGCGCGGTGCCGATCGCTTTGATCCGCCCGGCCACGTTGACGCTGTGCTCACCCGGACAGTATTCGCCGGGAATCTCGCCGAGGCGGGCATCGATGCCCAGCCTCCGCAGCACCTCGACATAGTCCTCACCGAAACCGGTGAATCGTGCGGTGGTGTTCGTGATGAACGCATCACTCGGTTCGATGTGATCGATGACCAGAGATCCCGGGTGGTAGGCAGCCGCACGCCCGCCGAGACTGCGCAGAGCAGGCGTGAAGCCGTGGTCCCGGGCCGCTTCGACGGCGGTGGCGAAACCGGGCAGGAAACGATCCCGGGCTCCGAACGCCAAGGTCGGGGCCGGTCGGTACATCCGCAGAGTCGCCCCGCGACGTCCGGCCTTGACCGAATCGAGAAGGACGCGGGCGAATGCGAGTTCTTCCACCGGTCCCAAACCGTCTGCGGCCACCGTAGCCATCGCCAGTGAGTCTGTGTGCACGAGTTCAAGGGTAGAGGATCGGCAGACGTCGGTCCGGTTCGGGTTGTCGCAGATCGCACTCGTTTCCAAGAGATATGTCAGTTCGGGCAGATAGTGTAGGGCTGTGAGCATGTTGACGACTACAGGACACCGACTGCCCGGAGCCCCCGGCCGCCTGGTCACCGAGACCGCCGCCTGGGGTGCCCTGATCGTTCTTGTCGCGATCAGCTATGTCGTGGCAGGAACCAGCGGACTCGTCGCGACGGTGGGCGGACGCGCGTACACCGCCATGGGGGAGTCGCTGAGCGCGGGAGGATTCGACAACCAGATGGGCAGTCTGTCGCTGCTCATCGTCTTCGCCCTCTCCTGCGCCGGCCTCTTCATCCCCGCCAAGGTGTTCGCCTCCCGACCTCCGGCGGTGCGCAAGACCGCTCTGTCGATCTCCGCGATCATCGAAGCCGCACTCCTCGTCGTCCTCAGCCTCGCTCCCAGTGCCTGGCTGACCTGGGTCGCGGCCCTGTTCCTCGGCGCCGTGGTGGGACTGCTCATGAGCATCAACCCGTTCAGACATGAGAAGCCGTGGCGTCGTGTCGGCATTCCCGCGGCCGTCCTCGTGTTCGTCTCCTGCGCTTTCCAGATCCTCGGAGGCTCCGCTGCGGGAACCCAGGCGCTCGGATGGGTGTCGCTGCTGGTGGGCATCGGCATGGCCGCCGGTTCCGTGATCATCTTCCTCACCCCCGAACGCGCCCTGCACGCGGAGTCCGCGACGACCGGGCAGTTCCCCGAACTCAAAGCTCGGGTGGCCCGCCCCGCCGAATCGATTTCGAATCCGTGGGTGTGCATCGGCCTCTTCGCCGTCCTCGGCGCGACCTTCATGCTCGCTCAGCCGACGGCGATCGGCCACGGCTACGGTCAAGCTGGCTTCGCGGTCATCATCGCCTGCTGTCTCGTCGGATGGGCCATCGGATTCGAGATGGGTCCGACCTTCGCTCCCGGAATGTCCCGTCCGCGCGTGTCCACTTTCGCTCTGCTCGTCTCCGGTGTGCTGCTGTTGGCCACCGGAAGCATCAACGAGCTCTCCGGCAAGGTCGTGCTCTCGGCGGCGATCGCGTTCCTCGTCGGCATCGGCGTGCGCGCTCAGCCCTATGATTTCTCCCGCCGCTACGGTGCCGTCGCCGGTGCCGGCCTGGCATTGGTGATCAACGCACTCGACCTCGGCGGCACGGTCGAAGTCGGTTCGAGCCCGGACTGGGTGCTGGTGCCCAGCGACGTCGCATTCATCGTCTTCGGCATCGCCGCTCTCGTTGCCGGAGTCATCGGACTCTTCACCTTCGACCCGCACAGACTGCAGGGTCTGTCCGTCGACATCGTCCACGGATTCCGTCCGCCCAGCCAGCCGGAGACCGCGTCCGGCGGCCTCGGGAACTCCGCCGAGCGCCTCGGCGCCGGGTTCTTCATCGCCATCGAGGGCGGAGACGGTTCGGGCAAATCCACGCAGATCAAACGCATATCCGCTGCCCTGGCCGATGACGGTTATCACGTGGAGGCCACGCGCGAACCCGGCGGCACCGAATTGGGCACGAAGATCCGTTCCGTCCTCTTCGACTCGGATCCGCCGAGCCCGCGCACCGAAGCCCTGCTCTTCGCCGCCGACCGTGCCCACCATGTGGCATCCCTGGTCGACCCCAGTCTCGATGCTGGAAACATCGTCATCACCGACCGGTACATCGATTCGACGATCGCCTACCAGTCGGCCGGCCGCAGCTTCGACGAGAAGACGATCCTCGCACTGAGTCGGTGGGCCACCCAGGGGCTCGTGCCGAACCTGACGATCGTCCTCGACATCGAACCCGAGGTCGCGGCCGAACGGATGGGCAAGCGCGGCGACAGCAACTACCTCGACCAGGAGAACCAGCAGTTCCATCAGCGCGTGCGCCAGACCTACCTGTCTCGTGCACATAAGGAACTCGACCGGTATGTCGTCCTCGACGCCTCGGTCGACGCCGATGAGCTCACCGAACAGATCCTCGCAGCCATCCGCGCCAGGCTTCCGCAGACACTGGTCAAACGCGATACCAGCGCCGAGGCGGCCCCCGCCTCGACGTCGATCGCTGAGGCCGACAGCGGTCCGGAACGCAGTTCCGTGCCGATCGCTGCCGTGGCCGCCGGCACCGCGGACGAAGGTGATCCGGCGGAGGCCGACGACGTGGCCGCCGACGCGGACTCCGGTGAGAGCTCCTCAGACGTGAACGGTGAGAACGAGTCCGACGACACCGCCGCCGACGGCAATGACGAAGCAGACGAAACAGTCGCAGACGACAGCGACACCGACGAAAACGACACGAGCGGCGATGACGCGGTGCACGAACGTGGACCCCGTTTTGTTCCCGCCTCCGGCGACCGGTTCGTTCCCTCTGCCGTCACCGACGCCGATGCCGAGATCTCCGGCGCCGTTCCCACCGAACGCGTCGACCTCGGTGCCGATCTGCGGGAGGATCCGGCCGCCTCGGCGGGGGAGGAATCGACCGGTGCTTCCAATTCTCCGGCACCCACGGGTGAGGCCGCGGATCGGGAATCGGAGAATGACGAAAAGGAGCTCCCGACTTTCCTTGAACAGAAGGGTGCGCGCCGATCCGACGAAGATGAGGCGACTACGGTGCTGCCGGCCCACGGGAACACGTCCGAGGCGATCATCGCCGACAGCGACGATGCCGACGGAGTGCCGACGGACCGAATCGCCACGGACGACGAAGCGGAGACCCGGATCGTCAACCGCGTCGATCCCGACGAGGCCGAAACCCGTGTGGTCCACCGTCCCGAACCGGCGGTGGAGACCGAATCGGATGACGCGGCCGATGACTCGGCCGCTGCCGGGGACGCGGAGACCACGGTGCTGCCGGTGCGCAGTGCACGGGAGATGAGCCGTGAGCGGTTGCAGGCCCAGGCCGAGATCGAACGGCAGGCCAGGGAGCGTCTGCGCAGGCAGCGCGAACGCAGCAACCGTCGCTTCACCAGCCCGGAGGATTCCTGAAATGAGCGTCTTCGACGAACTCGTCGGCCAGGATGACGTCATCACGCAGCTCGGTTATGCCCTGGACAACCCGGCGGCGATGACCCATGCGTGGCTATTCACCGGCCCTCCCGGCTCGGGGCGGTCGAACGCGGCACGCGCCTTCGCCGCCGCGCTCATCTCCGGCGGCACGGAATCGAACGATGCGACCGCTCGGGTGCTGTCGGGCCATCATGAGTCCCTGACGATCATGTCGACGCAGAAATCGGTCATCTCGATCGAAGAGGTCCGCGAACTCGTGTCCAAGGCGCAAGCGTCGCCGGTGAACTCGAAATGGCGTGTCGTCATCATCGAAGATGCCGACCGGATGATGGAGCGCACGGCGAACGTGCTGCTCAAAGCCATCGAAGAGCCGCCTCCGGGAACCGTGTGGCTGCTGTGTGCGCCGAGTCCGATCGATGTGCTCACCACCATCCGGTCGCGGTGTCGACCGGTGCGTCTGCGCATCCCGTCTCGGGACGCTGTGGCGCAGCTGCTGATGCAGCGTGACAACGTCTCCGAGGACCGCGCTCATTGGGCTGCGGCCGTGGCACAGAACCACATCGGGCGCGCGAAATACCTGGCGCTCAACGAGTCGGCCGATGCCGAACGCAAGCAGATCCTCGCCATTCCGGGCAAACTCACCTCGGTGGGGGCGACGATCCGTTTGGCCGGTCGCATCGTCGATGCCGCGGCAGAGACCGCGAAGTCACGAGTCGAAGAGCGCAATGCCGCCGAGCGGACTCAGCTTCTGACCACGTTGGGTGTCGAAGGGGAGAAGACGATTCCGCCTTCCGTCAGAGCGCAGATCAGAAAGCTTGAGGAGGAGCAGAAACGCCGCTCGGTGCGGGCCCGCAACGATGAGCTCGACCGGATCTTCCTCGAGCTGATGAGCCTCTACCGGGACATCCTCATGTACCAGTTGGGGATCCGAGACGGATGGATCAATGCCGGCGAAATCGATCTCATCGCCGAACAGGCGAACCGGGACGGGCCCGATACCACGCTGCTGCGCATCGATGCGATCACCGAGGCCCGGCAGCGCCTGCAGACGAACATGTCGCCTGTGCTCATCGTCGAAGCAGCCTTCGTGCTGCTGTCGAACCCCTGGCTGCAAGAGGACCGCACGGGCGCACTCTGATCGCCGACGGTTGAACGCGCCGGGGGAGTGGTCGAATGCTCAGGCGTCGCCGAGGAGTTCTGCGACGAGTGCCGCGGTGAGTTCGATGCGGCGGGGAATCCAGATCTGCAGAGCGTGTTCGGTCCGGGCGTGGGAACCTCCGCCGACGGTGCCGAGTCCGTCGAGGGTCGGCGTCCCGACTCCGGCGGTGAAGTTGCCGTCCGATCCGCCGCCGACTGCGACTGACCTCAGCGGGGGATGCCCGAGTCGTCCTGCCAGTCGTTGGGCACGGGCATAGAGGCCCATCGCCATGTCCTCTTCGAGCGGGGCGCGGTTGATTCCGCCCTTGAGTTCGATCTTTGCACCGGCCACGGTGGGCGTCAGAGCGTGCAGAGCGTCATCGATGCGGACCTGTTCATCCGCCGAGGCAGCTCGGGAGTCGATTCCGACTACGGCTTTGGCCGGTACGGTGTTCGTGGTTGATCCGCTGGTCATCACGGTCGGGACGACGGAGGTGCCGACCGAGGGTTTGTGCAGTGCCGCGATCTCGATGACCTGGTTGGCCACTTCGATGGTGGCGTTGATGCCCTTCTCCGGTTCGACTCCGGCGTGCGATGCCAGACCGGTGACTTCGAGCTGGTAGATCGCCACTCCCTTGCGCGCGATCTTGACGGCACCGTCGGCGGCGCCGCTTTCGAACACGAGAGCCGCCTTCGCTCCGCGCGCTTCGTCTTCGATGATCTGCCGGGAACCAGGGGAACCGAGTTCTTCATCGGCGGTGATGAGGAGGCTGACGCCGTCGAGTCTGCCGAGTTCGGCGCGGACCTTCGCCAACGCGTAGATGGCGATGAGCAGTCCGCCCTTCATATCATCGGCGCCGGGTCCGCGGACCACTCCGTCCTTGACCGAATACGGGAAGTCGGCGAGCGTTCCTGTCGGCCAGACGGTGTCGTGGTGGCCGATAAGCACGACCTTGCGCGGGCCGGTGCCGAAGCGCCACAGCACATGCGGGTGGCCGTCGGTCTCGATGATCTGAGGTGCGGCACCGAGCATCCCGGTGCCGATTCGCGAGACGAGTCTGGCGCTGCGAGCCAGTGACTCGGGATCCTGGGAGAACGACTCACATTCGATGAGCGCCTGGAAGTCACTCATGAAGTCGTCGGAGTCGAACTCTGCCATGGATGTCTCTCCCTCGTGTTCGTGTACCAACTGTCCTTTCAAGGTTAACGGGTGCCGAGTCGGGCCCCGGAGGCACCCGCTCGACGGTGGTACAGCTGCTGGACTGTCGCCTGTCAGCGTGGGGTGACGGAGCTCTCGGTCGGAACCGCCCAGGAGGGCGATCGCCGTTTTGACCGCCGGGAGAGAAGTTGGCTAAAGTTAGGTCGGTTGCCGCCTTAGCTCAGTCGGCAGAGCGATTCACTCGTAATGAATAGGTCGCGGGTTCGATTCCCGCAGGCGGCTCGGCAACAGCCCCTCTGATCAGCACAAATGATGATCAGAGGGGCATTTTGCATTCGTCGAGTCTGCGCCGAGGACGCGAGACCCTCAGACGCTCAGCGCTTCTTCACCGGCTTGAACGACGTCGAGCACTTCCACGTCGTCTTGCCTTTCTTTGCCGTCACGGTCACCTTGACAGCCTTACCAGGGGTAGCGCCGGAGATGTAGTACTTCAGAGAGGTCTTGCCCTTCTTCGACGCGGTGCCGTTCTTCTTCGTCTTCGTCGTCTTGTAGTGGGCAAGGGTCTCGACCTCGGCCGTCGAGCCGACCTTCGAGACGTTGACCCAGGTATTCGAGCACTGGCGGGGCTTCGAATTCGAAATCTTCACTGCGCATTTCTTCGTCGCAGCTTCGGCGGGTGCCGCGTCGACGGCGATGGGGCCGGCGAGCAGGCCGGCCGCAAGGGTCAGCGCCATCAGCTTTGAGCCCATCTTCGTGCGGGCAGGGGTGGTCAAGGACATGATTCCCCAGGGGGTCAGAAATGATCGAGCCATCTTAACCACCGCTGCTGTACCCCGCTGTCGCCGAAATGACTCGGCCGGAGAACTGCTATCAGTTCGAGAGATCGGAGGAGACTGTCGGCTCAATCCGCCCGTCTTCCCTCCCTCGTCGCGCCATGCTGCGAGCGGGACCAGCCTGTGTTGCTCGTCACCCGAAACCGGGGCACAATGGGACGTGCGAATGTTACTGAACGATCGATCAGATCTTGTGGTCGGTCTTCCATCCAGACTGTGAGGAACACATGAGCGAAGCGTTCATCTATGACGCAGTGCGCACCCCACGCGGTAAGAACCGCGGCGGGGCGCTGCACAGCGTCAAGCCCATCGATCTCGTCACCGGCCTCATCGACGCCGTACGCGAGCGCAATCCGGACCTCGACGACTCCCAGATCGACGACATCGTCCTCGGCGTCGTCTCTCCAGTCGGCGAACAGGGCAGCGACATCGCCCGTGTCGCCGCGATCGCCGCCGGCCTCGACGAGTCCGTCGCCGGCGTTCAGGTCAACCGCTTCTGCGCCTCCGGGCTCGAAGCCGTCAACATCGCCGCCCAGAAGGTCGGCTCCGGATTCGAGAACCTCGTCCTCGCCGGTGGCGTCGAATCGATGTCCCGTGTGCCGCTGGGATCCGACGGCGGAGCCTGGGCGCAGGATCCGACGACGAACTATGACACGTACTTCGTGCCCCAGGGAATCGGTGCCGACCTCATCGCCACCACCGAGGGCTTCAGCCGTGCAGACGTGGATGCCTTCGCCGCCGAATCGCAGAAGCGAGCCGCCACGGCCTGGGAGAACAGCCTCTTCGAAAATTCGATCATCCCGGTCAAGGACATCAACGGCATCACCGTGCTCGACCGCGATGAGCACATGCGTCCTGGATCGACCGTCGAATCGCTGTCGCAGCTGCCACCGGCCTTCGCCAAGCTCGCCGCACAGACCGGATTCGACGAGGTGGCTCTGCAGAAGTACCACTGGATCGAAGCCATCGACCACGTTCACACCGCCGCGAACTCCTCGGGAATCGTCGACGGTGCAGCGCTTGCCATCCTCGGCGATGAGGAGGTCGGCCAGAAGATGGGAATGAAGCCCCGCGCCCGGATCGTCTCCACTGCAGTCACTGGGTCCGAACCCACCATCATGCTCACCGGTCCGACTCCGGCGACGAAGAAGGCCCTCGACAAGGCCGGAATGACGGTCGACGACATCGATCTGTTCGAGCTCAACGAAGCATTCGCCGCCGTCGTGCTCAAGTGGATGAAGGATCTCAACATCCCCCACGAGAAGGTCAACGTCAACGGCGGAGCCATCGCCATGGGCCACCCGCTGGGAGCCACCGGCGCCATGATTCTGGGCACTGTCCTCGACGAACTCGAGCGCCGCGACCTCAAGCGTGGACTCGTCACCCTGTGCATCGGCGCAGGAATGGGCATCGCGACGATCATCGAAAGGGTCTGACATGACGAACACTGAAACGACCGCTGCAGACTACCAGCGCACCACCGATGCCGATGGCATCGTCACCGTCGTCATCGACGAGCCCGGTGCCAAGGTCAACACCATGAACGACTACTTCGCGGCCGCCCTCGAGGCGACCGTGGAGTGGCTCGAAGCCAATGTCGACGACATCAGCGGTGTCGTCCTCACCTCGCCGAAGAAGACCTTCTTCGCGGGCGGAAACCTCAACAAGCTGCGCGAGGCGGACCCGTCCAATGCGGCAGAGGAATTCGAGGCTGTCGAACACCTCAAGAAGGTGCTGCGCCGCCTCGAGACCTTCGGCAAGCCGGTCGTCGCCGCCCTCGGCGGAGCGGCACTGGGCGGCGGACTCGAACTCGCCCTGGCCGCTCATCACCGAATCGCCGCCGACGACAACCCGAGCGCCCGCTTCGGCTTCCCCGAGGTCTCACTCGGCCTGCTGCCCGGCGGCGGCGGAGTCGCCCGATCGGTGCGCATGCTCGGCATCCAGACCGCTCTGCAGAAGGCCATCCTGCCGTCGACGAAGTTCAAAGCCGCCGACGCCCAGGCACTCGGCCTCATCGACGAACTCGCTCCCGCGGCCGAGCTCGAATCCAAGGCCAAGGCCTGGATCAAGGCCAACCCCGAAGCTGTGCAGCCGTGGGACGTCAAGGGCTTCAAGATCCCCGGCGGCTCCCCGTCCTCGCCTAAGATCGGCGCCATGCTCCCCGCGCTGCCGTCCCTGCTGCGCAAGCAGGGCAAGGGTGCGCCGATGCCGGCTCCGCGAGCCGTGGTCGCCGCAGCGGTCGAAGGCGCACTGGTCGACATCGACACCGCGCTGACGATCGAATCCCGCTACTTCGTCAACGTCACCCACACACCGGTGGCGAAGAACATGATCAAGGCGTTCTTCTTCGACCTCGGCCACATCAACTCCGGCGGCTCGCGCCCCGACGGATTCGAACCGCGACAGGTGAAGAAGCTCGGCGTGATCGGCGCCGGAATGATGGGTGCCGCGATCGCCTACAGCGCCGCGAAGTCCGGTATCGAGGTCGTGCTCAAAGACGTCGAGCTCGCCAATGCGGAGAAGGGCAAGGCCTACGCCGCCAAGCGTGAGGAATCGGCCCTGGCCAAGGGCAAGACCACCGAGGAGAAGTCGCAGGCCGTCCTCGACCGGATCACCCCGAGCGCCTCGGCCGAGGATTTCGCCGGTGTAGACTTCGTCATCGAAGCGGTCTTCGAATCCGTCGATCTCAAGCAGAAGGTGTTTCAGGAGATCCAGGACATCGTCGAGCCTGATGCGGTCCTCGGTTCGAACACCTCGACCCTGCCGATCACCGACCTGGCCAAGGGCGTCACCCGGGACAAGGACTTCATCGGCGTCCACTTCTTCTCGCCGGCCGACAAGATGCCGCTGGTCGAGATCATCTGCGGTGAGAACACCTCCGACGAGGTCCTCGCCCGCACCTTCGACCTCGTGCAGCAGATCCGGAAGACTCCGATCGTCGTCAACGACTCCCGCGGATTCTTCACCTCCCGTGTCATCGGCACCTTCATCGCCGAGGCGGTCGCCGCCGTGGGCGAGGGAGTGGAACCGGCCAGCGTGGAACAGGCGGCCCTGCAGGCCGGGTACCCCACCGGTGCCCTGCAGCTGCTCGACGAGCTGACGCTGACCCTGTCGCAGAAGATCAACAAGGAGACCCGCGACGCGGTCGAGGCCGCTGGCGGCACCTGGATAGCCCACCCCTCCGAAGCCGTCTTCGACTGGATGGTCGAGCAGGGACGGACCGGACGCAAGGACGGCGCCGGCTTCTACGACTACGACGAGAACGGCAAGCGCACCTCGCTGTGGGCCGGTGTGCGCGAGAAGTACGAATCGGGATCGAATGATCAGCCCTTCGCCGATCTGCAGGAGCGGATGCTCTTCGCCGAGGCGATCGAGACGATCAAATGCCTCGACGAGGGTGTGCTCACCTCGGTGCCGGACGCGAACATCGGTTCGATCTTCGGCATCGGATTCCCCGCGTGGACCGGCGGCGTGCTCCAGTACGTCAACCAGTACGAAGGCGGACTGGCCGGCTTCGTCGACCGGGCGAATGATCTGGCTGCGAAGTACGGCGAGCACTTCACACCGCCGGCCTCACTGGTCGAGCGCGCGAAGACCGGGGAGACCTACGAGTAAGTCGCAGGTCAGCTAGGTCGGCTCCGCCTCAACGATCGCCGAGGCAGGACCGGCCCCCGGAATAGCCTGTTGGCCTTCCGGTGTTGTCCAGTCGCACTGAGACTTCAGTGTCACTGACATCTACCGGAAGGCCATTGCTATGCGCGCCGCCGTCTACGACGCCTACACAGAGAACTTCGACGACATCACGGTCCGGGAGCTGCCCGACCCGAAGGTGCCGCCGGCCTCAGTGCTCATCGAGGTCCGAGCTGCAGGGGTCAACCCTGTGGATTGGAAGCTCGTCGGCGGTCACCTCGACCCGGTCATGCCCACTCAGTTCCCCGTCACCCCGGGATGGGACGTCGCCGGAGTCGTCGTCGGTCTCGGATTCGACACCCCGGAATTCTCCATCGGGGACGAAGTCCTCGCCTACGCCCGCAAGGACGTGCTGGGCGGAGGAACCTTCGCGGAGAAGGTCGCGGTCCCGGTCCATGCGGTGGCTCCGAAGCCGAAGAGCCTGAGCTGGGAACAGGCCGGCGGTCTGCCGCTGGCCGGCGGCACCGCTCTGCGCACCCTCGAGTCGCTCGGGGAGCTGGAGGGCAGGACCGTGCTCATCCACGGAGCATCCGGGGGAGTCGGCAGCTTCGCCGTGCAGATCGCCGGCGCCGCCGGCGCTCGAGTCATCGGCACCGCCTCTGAAGCCAACCACGAGTACCTGCGTGGGCTCGGCGCTGAACCCGTGACCTACGGCGACGGTCTCGTCGAGCGCGTTCTCGAGGCCGCCGGCGGCAAGGTCGACGGGGTCGCAGACTTCGTCGGGGGAGTCCTCGATGACACGCTGGCCGTGCTCGCCGAGGACGGCAGCCATGCCTCCGTGACCGATCCCAGCGTCGCCGAGCACGGCGGACGGCACATCTGGGTGCGCCCCGACGGCTCCGAGACCGCACGCCTGGGCCTCCTCGTCGACGAGGGCAAACTCACCGTCGACGTCGCCGGCACCTACGGCCTCGACCAGGTTCCGCAGGCCTTCAAGGACAGTGCCACCGGCCACGTGCGCGGCAAACTCGTCATCGTTCCCTGAGCCCCAGTGCCGCGGCAGCGGCGGCGCGCAATTCGACCCCGACCACCTCGGCGCTCGACCGCCGGGCCTGGTGCGGGGTCGAATTCATCATTCCGAACGCCGCGTGCACGCGCACCGTTGACGTCTCCAGAGTCCACGTCGGGTGGGCGGCCTCGACGACTTCTGCCCACCGGCTGACATAGGCACGCTGCAGGCGGCGCACGGTCCGTCGCGATTCGTCCGGCAGCGCTTCGAGGTCGCGGTCCTGAATGCGGATGAGCTCGGGCTCGCCCATGGCGAAGTCGACATGGAAGTCGATGAGACGTCGCAGGGTCCGGGCCGCCTCGGTGGGGGAGATCCCCGAGGCGGTATCCCAGGCCGCGGAGACGATCTCCTCACCCCCGGACTGCAGATACGCCGAAATTCCGACGAGCAGCTCCTCGAGCACGGCCTCCTTCGACGAGAAATGCCGGTAGACCGCCGGCGCCGAGATCCCCGCACCTTTGCCCAGATCGTCGAGGCGCACACCGTGGAAGCCGTGCCGGGCATAGAGCGTCTTTGCGACCTCGAGCAGCTGCTCGCGCCTGGCTGCCTTCGCCGCCGCCCGCGCCGTCGGTTTGGTCTCGTCCGAGGTCGACATTCGGCCTCCTTCCCTGAGCCTCATGCCCGCCGTCGCTGAAGACGTCGGTGCGGTCGAACTCATGCGTTGTCAGTTCTGCCTGTGAGCAGTATCATAGCAGTCAGTTAAGAGTCATTAACTGAAATGAGGATGGAATGAGAGCAGTGGGAACTGCGGTCAGTCCGGCGACGGGGCAGGTCAACTCCGAGGCCCACGCCGAACTCATCGCTGAACTCCGGGAGCGCATTGCGGCAACGGCCCGCGGCGGTTCCGAGAAGTCCAGGCAGCGTCATATCGATCGTGGCAAGCTGCTGCCGCGTGAGCGCGTCGAGCATCTCCTCGACCCCGGTACTCCCTTTCTCGAACTCTCCCCGCTGGCCGCGGGCGGCATGTACGACGACGCCAGCCCGGGAGCCGGAATCATCACCGGCATCGGCCGGGTCGCCGGACGCGAATGCGTGATCGTGGCCAATGACGCCACCGTCAAGGGCGGCACCTACTACCCGGTGACCGTGAAGAAGCACCTCCGGGCTCAGGAGGTCGCCAAGGAGAACAGCCTTCCGTGCATCTACCTCGTCGACTCCGGTGGCGCGAACCTGCCGAACCAGGACGACGTCTTCCCCGATCGTGAGCACTTCGGCCGCATCTTCTTCAACCAGGCGACGCTCTCAGCTGCCGGCATCCCGCAGCTGGCCGCCGTCATGGGCTCCTGCACCGCCGGCGGCGCCTACGTCCCGGCCATGGCCGACGAATCGATCATCGTCTCCGAACAGGGCACGATCTTCCTCGGGGGGCCACCTCTGGTCAAGGCCGCCACCGGCGAGGAAGTCACCGCCGAGGAGCTCGGCGGCGGAGCGTTGCACTCCCGGGTCTCCGGCGTGACCGATCACCTCGCGGCCAATGACCCCCATGCGCTGGAGATCATGCGGGACATCGTCTCGACTCTCGGGCCGAAGAGCACCCCGAACTGGGACGTCATCGAATCCCGCCTGCCGGCACACTCGCCGGAGGAGCTGACCTCCGTCGTACCCGTGGATTCACGCACCCCGTACGACGTCCGCGAGGTCATCGCCCGCCTCGTCGACGGATCCGAGTTCCACGAGTTCAAAGCCGAATACGGCACGAGTCTCGTCACCGGATTCGCTCACCTCGACGGACACCCCGTCGGCATCATCGCCAATAACGGAATCCTCTTCGGCGAATCCGCGCAGAAGGGCGCCCACTTCATCGAACTCTGCGACCAGCGCAGCGTTCCCCTGGTGTTCCTGCAGAACATCTCCGGGTTCATGGTCGGTCGCGACTACGAAGCCGGCGGCATCGCCAAACACGGGGCGAAGATGGTCAACGCCGTCGCCACCGCCCGCGTCCCGAAGTTCACCGTCGTCATCGGCGGCTCCTTCGGAGCCGGCAACTATTCGATGTGCGGCCGAGCCTACTCTCCGCGCTTCCTGTGGATGTGGCCCAATGCCCGCATCTCCGTGATGGGCGGCGAGCAGGCAGCCAGCGTGCTCTCGACCGTCAGGCGCGACCAGCTCGAGGCCCGCGGCGAGGAGTGGAGCGCTGCCGACGAAGACGCCTTCAAACAGCCCATCCGCGACCAGTACGAAGCCCAGGGAAACCCGTACTACTCGACGGCTCGCCTGTGGGATGACGGAATCATCGAGCCTGGTGACACCCGCCAGGTACTGGCGCTGGCCCTCGAACTCGCCCGCTTCGGACCGATGGAACGCCCGCTGAATGCCAGCGGCTACGGCGTCTTCAGAATGTGAGCCCCTCCATGACGAAAATGTTCTCAACAGTCCTCATCGCCAACCGCGGCGAGATCGCCCTGCGCGTCATCCGCACCTGCCGCCGTCTCGGCATCCGCACCGTCGCCGTCTACTCCGATGCCGACGCCCATGCGGCCCACGTCAAGGCCGCCGACACCGCGGTCCACCTGGGGCCCGCCGCCGCCTCAGAGTCCTACCTGCGCATCGACAAGGTCATCGCCGCAGCACAGGCCACGGGAGCCGAAGCCATCCACCCCGGCTACGGATTCCTGTCGGAGAACGCCGAATTCTCCGCAGCCTGCGCCGAGGCGGGAATCGTCTTCCTCGGCCCCGGAGCCGAGGCGATTCGGACGATGGGCGACAAGATCACGGCGAAGCAGGCCGTCTCCTCCCGCGGGGTGCCGCTCGTGCCCGGCACGAAGGATGCCGCGATGAGCGACGAGTCCCTCATCGCCGCCTCGTCGGACATCGGCTTCCCCGTGCTCATCAAGCCCTCCGCCGGTGGCGGCGGCAAGGGCATGCACGCGGTGTTCGAGCCCGAGAAGCTGGCAGAGGCGCTGGTCACCGCCCGCCGTGAAGCCGCGAGCTCCTTCGGCGATGACACCCTGTTCCTCGAACGTCTCGTCGCCACTCCGCGCCATATCGAGGTCCAGATCATGGCGGACGCGCACGGTAACGTCATCCACCTCGGCGAACGCGAATGCTCCCTGCAGCGCCGCCATCAGAAGGTCATCGAGGAAGCTCCCTCGGCGCTGCTGGACGAGGAGACCCGCGCCCGAATCGGCCAGGCCGCCTGCGAGACCGCGAAATCCGTCGGCTACGTCGGCGCCGGAACCGTCGAATTCATCGTCGGCGCCGACCGCCCCGACGAGTTCTTCTTCATGGAGATGAACACCCGCCTGCAGGTCGAACACCCCGTCACCGAGGAGGTCACCGGGGTCGACCTCGTCGAACTCCAGCTGCTCGTGGGCGCGGGCGAAGAGCTGCCGCTGACCCAGGACGCCATCACGCTGACCGGGCACTCGATCGAAGCGAGAATCTACGCCGAGGACCCCTCGCGCGGATTCCTGCCCACCGGCGGTCGCGCCCTCGACGTCGTCTTCCCGGACGGGGAGGGCATCCGCGTCGACGCCGGGCTCGAGGCCGGGCAGACCATCGCCTCGGACTACGACCCGATGATCGCCAAGCTCATCGTCCGCGCCGATGACCGCGCCCAGGCCATCGCCCGCCTCGATTCCGCGCTCGCCGCCTCGGCGGTTCCGGGGATCGTGACGAACATCGACTTCCTGCGCACTCTCATCGGCCTGCCCGAGGTGGTCGCCGGCGAGCTCGACACCTCACTCATCGACAACCTCGGCGAGGATCAGCTGGCGCACACCTCCGGTGAGACCCACGCGCAGCTAGCAGCCGCCGCCGTCACGGTCACCGGGGGAGCGGCCGGTACGACTCTGACCGGACCGGTCACAGCCGCCGACCTGTCGGCGAATCGGTCGACCGCCTCGGCGTGGGCAGGACCCAGTGCCTGGCGCACCTCACGCCCGGACTTCCGCCCCACGGTCACCCTGGCCACGGGCGGAGAGACGGTCGACGTCGAGGCTCGCGCGGGAGCCGTCGACGTCGATGCCGACGGACTGTGGCACGTCACCCTCGACGGGATCCAGCACACCGCTCGGATCTTCTCCGATGCGCGGGACCGCAGCATCTGGGTGAGCACCGACACCGGAATTCACGTCTTCACCAGACCCCTGGCCGATTCGTCGCTGACACCGGGCCTCGAAGGCGCAGAGGTGCTCGCACCGATGCCCGGCTCCGTCGTCGACATCAAGGTCGAGACCGGCGCCAAGGTCGAACAGGGAGATCCGATCGTCGTCGTCGAGGCGATGAAGATGGAGCACGTGCTCACCGCACCCGCAGCCGGAATCGTCACCGTCACTGCCGTCGAAGGCGCCCAAGTCGCCCTCGACGAAGTGCTCGCCACAGTCGTCGACGAAGCCGCCGCAGAAGCCGCCGAATAGTCACCAGCCACTTACACCACAACCACGCCACAAGCGGGGAGGAAACAATGGAAACCTTTGTTCCGGGAATGCTGCCCGAAGAATACGAAGACCTGCGCCAAGGTGTCGCGAAGTTCGCCGACGAAGAGGTCGCACCCGTCTCAGCCGAACTCGACGCCAAGCACGAGTTCCCCTACGACCTCGTTGCGAAGATGGGCGAGATGGGACTCTTCGGCCTGCCCTTCGACGAAGAGTACGGCGGCATGGGCGGCGACTACTTCGCCCTGTGCCTGGCCATCGAAGAACTCGGCCGGGTCAACCAGTCCCTGGCCATCACGCTCGAGGCCGGGGTCTCGCTCGGAGCGATGCCGATCTACCGCTTCGGCACCGAAGAGCAGAAGAAGGAATGGCTGCCGAAGCTCACCGACGCCTCTGGCCTGGCCGCCTTCGGCCTGACCGAACCCGAGGCCGGATCGGATGCCGGCGGCACCCGGACCAAGGCCACGCTGGAGAGCGGGACTTGGACGATCAACGGCAGCAAGTGCTTCATCACGAACTCCGGCACCGACATCACCCGTCTGGTCACCGCCACCGCCGTGACCGGAACCCGAACCTCTGGTTCGGGTCGCGAAGTCCCGGAGATCTCGACGATCATGATCCCGACCGGCACCCCTGGCTTCACCGCCGAACCGGCCTATGACAAGGTCGGCTGGAACTCCTCGGACACGCACCCGCTCACCTTCGACAACGTGCAGGTGCCCGAAGCGAACCTCCTCGGTGAACGCGGCCGCGGTTACGCGAACTTCCTGCGCATCCTCGACGAGGGCCGCATCGCCGTGGGCGCCCTGTCCGTGGGCGCTGCGCAGGGCTGCGTCGATGAATCCGTGAAGTACGCGAAGGAACGGCAGGCCTTCGGCAAGCCGATCGCCGACTTCCAGGGCATCTCCTTCAAGATCGCCCGCATGGAAGCTCGCGTCGTCGCAGCCCGGTCGGCGTACTACCTCGCGGCTTCGCGGATGCTCGCGGGACTCCCGTTCAAGAAGGAAGCCGCCATTGCGAAGATGATCGCCGGCGAAGCAGCCATGGACAATGCTCGCGACGCCACCCAGATCCACGGCGGCTACGGCTTCATGAACGAATACCTCGTCGCCCGCCACTACCGCGACTCGAAGATCCTCGAGGTCGGCGAAGGCACCACCGAGGTCCAGCTCATGCTCATCGCCCGCGAGCTCGGACTCTGAGTTCCTGCTCCTGATCTGATAGCAGGTGCCGGCCTCCCGTCGGTCACTCGACCGAGCTTGAGCACCATCATCGCCCGCCGAGGCGGCACCGCACCTGTCTACGGACGTGCGGGGCCGCCTCGGCGGGCGATATTCTTATCCGACATCACCGTGAGGTGAGACGGCGACCGAAGGGGAAGTGGGAGCACATGGATCTCAGCATGGTGGCATCGGTGGCGACGACGACATGGATCGTCATCGAATACATCGTGAAGATCATCGCGGTCGGTGTGGTGCCGGAGAACCGTCGCCCGTCATCGTCATCGGCGTGGCTGCTGCTCATCCTGTTCGTGCCGATCGTCGGCATTCCCGCATTCCTGCTGCTCGGCAGCCCGTATATCGATCAGCGCCGCGCCCGGATCCAGGCCGAAGCGAACGAACTCATGCACGAAGGTGCCGACGACCTGCCCGATGTGCCGCCGTCGCTGGTCGCAAAGCCCGAATTCGTCTCCGTCGCCCAGCTGGGACGGGCACTGACCGCGCTGCCGATGGTCACCGGCGACAGCCACGGGGTGATCTCGGACTACGAGGCCTCGATCGCGCGGATGGCCGAACTCGTCGACGGGGCACACGAATACGTCCACGTCGAGATCTACATCATGGCGTGGGACTCGACGACCGACGTCTTCTTCCGGGCACTCGAGCGGGCGTCGGCGCGCGGGGTCGAAGTCCGTGTCCTCTTCGACCACATCGGATCTCGGAAGTATCCGGGATTCCACCGGCTCGGCAAGCGACTGAACGCCGCCGGCATCGAATGGCACCTGATGCTGCCGTTCATTCCCTGGCGCGGCAAGGCCCGGCGCATCGATCTGCGCAACCACCGCAAGCTGCTCGTCATCGACGGCAAGCGGGCGATGATGGGTTCGCAGAACATGATCGATTCGAGCTACCTCAACAGGAAGAACTCCCAGATCGGCCGGAACTGGCACGACATCATGGTCGAGCTCTCCGGGCCCATCGTCGCCGGAATCGAAGCGGTGTTCTCCACCGACTGGTATTCCGAATCGGGGCAGGCTCTGGGCATCCGCCCGTACGAGCGCGACGGCAACCAGCCCGAAGTAGGCGGGGCGACGAGCGCGATGCAGCTGGTTCCTTCGGGCCCCGGGTTCACGACCGCTCCGAACCTCAAGGTCTTCACCTCGATGATGTATCTGGCGCAGAAGCGTCTGGCCATCGTCAGCCCCTACTTCGTGCCCGACGAATCGCTGCTGGCCGCCGTGGAGACCGCGGCCAGGCGTGGGGTCGACGTCGAACTCTACGTCAGCGAACAGGCCGACCAGTACATGGTCGACCGGGCACAGTCGTCCTACTACCGGTCGCTGCTCGAAGCGGGGGTGCGGATCTTCCTGTACCCGAAACCCGCCGTGCTGCACACGAAATGCTTCATCGTCGACGACCTCTATGCCGTGATGGGTTCGTCGAACATGGACATGCGCTCGTTCGGTCTCAACTACGAGATCAGCCTGCTGACCACCGGCGGGGACCTGGTCGATGACATCGTCGACGTCGTCGCCGACTATCAGGACGTCAGCCACGAACTCACCCTGGAAGAATGGGAGAAGCGGCCGTGGCCCCGCCGCTATATGGAGTCCGTCATGCGCCTGACCTCATCGCTGCAGTAGCCGGGCGGGGGACAGGCTGCTTCGCCGAGAAACGGGCTGCGGCACGGCTGCTTCGCCGAGAAACGGGTTGAGTGTCGAGAAACGGGCGCGCACGTGCGTTTCTCGACACTCAACCCGTTTCTCGCTGATCAGTTGTCTCGATGGCCCGCTTGATCGCAGCGAAGATGCTAGGCCTGAAGAGGTCGCCGAAGCTCAGGTTGAAGACCTTGAAGCCGGCATTGAGAAGATCCATATTGCGCTGATGACTCAATTTGGCCGCCTCATCGGGGCCGTGAGGGTTGAGATAGAACTTGCCGAGACCGTGGACTTCCACTGCGACAGCAGCGAACCTGTGCCGAAAGTCATTGCGTCCGATGAACCTTCCCGACTCAGTGAAGGTGTCGACCTGCGGGACCATTCCGGTGATTCCGAAGCGATGGAACTTGACCGCACAGACCGCCTCGGCCGGAGATTCATATTCGGCGCTCGAAAGATCAACGGCCAAGAGGGCTCTTCGGCGTCCGCGTTGCCCTTTCGCCAGCAGATCGGTGATGTCTGCCCGGCCCACCTCTCCCGAACGGAGTGCTTGAGAGATGAGCGGGACGGAAACCTCGAGCGAACGGTCCAGAGCAACGTCAGCCAGAGTCCTGGGCAGAGCAGTGACGGGATAGGCGAACGCGGATGAGACCTGTTCCGGTGGAAGTCTGCGCGAGTAGATGAACACACCATCGTAATTGCGGGTAGGGGAGTCCCTGGAGATCTCGACTTTCGACGATTCGAGAACGGCTGGGTCAAGACGGTGTATGAGCGCAGCCGAAACATGGGAGAACACATCCCCAGGCAGAAGCTCATCGAGGCGGCATGCGATCTGGACCCGAAGCTCCTCGGCTTCGTCCCGCAGATCTCCGAAGGTTTTCGGGAACGACGTGTCGCGATCCGCAGATAGACCGCGGATGGGTCCGTGATGGTCATCATCACACGACTTGCGGATCACGTAGTGACCCTTCCTGACGAGGCGCAGGCAGCATTGTTTCGCTTCGGCCAGCTGTCTGCGGGACATGCCGAGTCCACGGAGCTGCTTCGTCGTCAGCACTTGGAGCATCTATCAAGGATGACTCCAAAGATTCGCAAATGCAAGCAAATGCTATTAAGCGTCAGGTTGTGTGGGGACTGGTTCCATCGAAAAACGGGCTGAGTGTCGAGAAACGGGCGCGCACACCCGTGTTTCGACACCCAGCCCGTTTCTCGGCGCCTGGGGTGTGTCGGCGAAGGCGAAGGAGTATGTGCCTCAGGCGGAGCCGGTGGTGTCGGGGCCGAGCTCGCCGCGGCTCTCCAGCGGCACGTCGAGCAGCTCGTGGACGCCGTCGACGATTTCGTTGGGTCGGAACGGGAAGCGGCGGACATCCTCGGCGGTGGAGATTCCCGAGAGCACAAGGACCGTGTGCATGCCCGCTTCCATGCCCGCGATGATGTCGGTGTCCATACGGTCGCCGATCATCGCGGTGCTCATCGAATGGGCGCCGATCCTGTTCAGTGCCGAGCGGAACATCATCGGGTTCGGCTTGCCCACGACGTAGGGCTCGCGGTTGGTCGCTTTCGTGATGAGTGCGGCGATGGCGCCTGTGGCCGGCAGAACACCCTCGGGGGAGGGGCCGGTGGCGTCCGGGTTCGTGACGATGAAGCGGGAGCCGGCATCGATGAGGCGGATCGCCTTCGTGATCGCTTCGAACGAGTAGGAGTGGGTCTCGCCGACGACGACGAAATCCGGGTCGTGCTCGGTCATGACGAACCCGGCCTCGTGGATCGCCGTGGTCAGCCCCGCCTCGCCGACGACATAGGCGGTGCCGTGCTCGACCTGATTGGACAGGAAATCCGCGGTGGCCATCGCGGAGGTCCAGATGTTCGTTTCGGGGACGTTGAGTCCGTTCGAGCGAAGCCGGGCGGAGAGATCGCGGGCGGTGTAGATGGAGTTGTTCGTCAGCACCAAGTAGGGGGTGTCCGCCTGTTGCCACTGGGCGAGCAGCTCTGCGGCTCCCGGCAGCGGATTGTTCTCCTTGACCAGGACACCGTCCATGTCGGTCAGCCAGCAGTCGATCGAATCGCGATCCATGTCTCTCCTCGAGCTCGGGGTGGGCCGGAGCGGCTGCTTCCAGCTTAGTCGGGTTGGGCGCGAGTGTGCTGAGAAGTCCGATCCGGTGGTGGTGTACCCCTGTTGCGGAACATCCACGAGCTCCCTTGACGGGGCGGGCGAGGAGTGTATTGTAGTAAGAACTTAATTAAGGGGATGCTTAAATGAGTATGGATCACGTCTTCGCGGCGCTTGCCGATCCGACGCGTCGGGCGATCATCGATCGTCTGCGCTCAGGAGACAAGACAGCAGGTGAGCTCGCAGAGCCGCTGCCGATCAGCCGTTCGGCTGTCTCCCAGCACCTCAAAGTGCTTGAGGCGGCAGGACTCATCACGAGATCGAAATTCGCGCAGCAGCGCATCGTCGCCCTCAACCCTGATGCCCTCACCGAGGCGGCCGGCTGGCTGCAGGCGGCCCACGACGACTGGCAGCAGCGCTTCGACAACCTCGACCGCGTCCTTGCCGAGGAGGTGCCCACCGACCTTTCAAGGACCGACCCGTCAACCGCAGATCGAACTGCGGGCTGACCATCGACCGCAACGACGTACCGCGCGACGCAGACATCACGCACGACGCAGACTTCATGCACGACTCAAGGAGGAGAGCAGCGATGAACGCCGAGAACGCAGCCAACAGAGCTAACGCAGTCAACACAGCTAACGCAGCCAACACAGCGACCGATCCGAACAGCGCACAGGCGGGAGAACCCGGCTTCACCATCGTCCGCGAATTCGCCGCACCGCGCGCCCGCGTCTGGGAGGCCTGGACGAATCCGGACGTCTTGGCCCGCTGGTTCCACCCCGAAACGTTGGTCACCCCACGCGAATCCGTCTCCGTCGACCTGCGGGTCGGCGGCGAATACACCTATACGATGCGCATTCCCAACACGGGACAGGAGTTCCCGACGGCCGGGAAGTACCTCCACATCGACGAGCCCGTCCGCCTCGACTTCACCTGGGGGAGTCCCGGCGAGGTCGACGATGCCCCGCGCGTGAGCGTCGAACTCGAGGAGATCGACGCCGACCGCACCCGCATGACGTTCACCCTGACCGGCCTGCCGGGCGATTCGGGAACGGATGAGAGCGCGTACGACGGATGGTCATCGGCCTTCAACGAACTCGATACCGAGGTCAGCAGCTGATCCTGAGCGCACCGACGCGGCCCATCCGGACTCCATGCCGGATGAGCCGCCTCGGGAGTCCGCTTCTTCGTACCGACCCCCGGGTCGCAGGGGTCCGGTGAATGGCGATAAACTCAAATCACGACGAGTGAGGAGCGTTACATGAGTGACAAGGTCATTGCACAACGAGGTCTGTGGCTGGACGAGATGGAAGTCGGCGCCACCTACAAGCACGCACCGGGCCGCACCATCACCGAGGCGGACAACACCTGGTTCACAGCCGTGACCATGAATACCCAGGCCCTGCACCTCGACGCCGCCTGGTCGGCCACCGAACCCTTCGGCGAGCGCCTCGTCAACTCGATGTTCACCCTGGCCACCCTCATCGGCCTGTCCGTGTCCCAGCTGACTCAGGGTACGACCGTCGGAAACCTCGGCTTCTCCGAGGTCAGCTTCCCCTCCCCGATGTTCCACGGCGACACCCTCTACGCAGAGACGACGATCCTCGACAAACGCAATTCGAAGTCTCGTCCGGGCCAGGGAATCGTCACCTTCGAACACCGCGGCTACAACCAGGACGGCAAGCTCGTCGCGAAGGCCGTGCGCCAGGCGATGATGTTCGACTCCAGCCACGACTCGGCAACCACGACGTCCGCAGCCGAGTCCGCCGATCAGACCGACACTGGAAAGTGAGCCCGCATATGTCACTCGAGTTCAAACCCGCCTGGCTCTTCGTTCCCGGCGACCGTCCCGACCGGTACACGAAAGCGGCCGAACGGTCCGATATCGTCATCCTCGACCTCGAAGACGCCGTCAACGAGGCCGACAAGGCCGCCGCACGGGAGTCCATCGTCGACTTCCCCCTCGACCCCACCCGTACGGTCGTGCGCGTGAACTCCCACGATTCGGGCCACCTCGGCGAGGATCTGAAGATGCTTGCGCGAACCGAGTACACGGCCGTGATGCTGCCGAAAGCCGAGCGTGCCACCGATGTGTCGATCCCGTCCGGGTTCCAGGTCATCGCGCTCATCGAAACCGCGCTCGGGGCCGTCAACGTCGCCGAGATCGCCGCCGCCCCCAACGTCTACGCACTAATGTGGGGGTCGGAAGATCTCATCGCCGACCTCGGCGGAGGATCCTCACGCAAGGACGACGGCGGCTACCGGGACGTGGCCACACATGTGCGCAGCCAGACCCTGCTCGCCGCTCGGGCCCACCGCAAGTTCGCCCTCGACTCGATCTGGGCGGACATCCCGAACCTCGAGGGTCTGGCAGCCGAAGCCGAAGACGCCGTGCAGTCGGGGTTCTCCGGCAAGGTCTCCATCCACCCGAACCATGTCCCCGTCGTACGCGACGCCTTCCGCCCCAGCGACGAACAGCTGACCTGGGCACAGTCCGTGCTCGACCTGGCGAAGACGGAGAAGGGCGCGTTCTCCTTCGAAGGCAAGATGATCGACGCCCCGCTGCTCAAGCACGCCGAACTCATCGTCGCCCGCGCGAACTGAAGAGACATCACCTCGTGAACGCCGCCGATGCACTGATCGCCGACCAGATCCGCGCCGTCCTCACCGCCGCCGAGGCGGGAGACGGGACCGCGCCCATCGTCGAGGCCGGGGACCCCGTCCTGCGCACCGACACCCGCCCCTTCGACGGGCAGGTCGATGACGCCGAGCTCGAACGGCTCGGCGAGGTGATGCGAGCGACCATGCTCGCCGCCCCGGGAGTCGGCCTCGCCGGGCCGCAGGTGGGCATCGGCCTGTCGATGTTCGTGGCAGAAGACCCCGGTGCCCGCGATCCCGAGGTCGCGAGGGTCCGGCAACGGGAGCCGATGCCGCTGCGGGTGGTTCTCAACGCGGGCTACGAACGTTCCAGTGCCGACGACGTCGCCTTCTTCGAGGGGTGCCTGTCGATCCCCGGCTATCAGGCCGTTGTCGCCCGCCCTCGCGTGATCGCGTTGACGGGCGTCGACCTGCAGGGCAACCCCATCGCCGAGGAGGTCTCCGGCTGGTCGGCGCGCATCGTCGCCCACGAGACCGACCACCTGTCCGGGATCCTCTTCCTCGACAAGGCCGAGATGCGGTCCTTGTCGACGAACGAATCGGTCGCGACATTCTGGCATCAGCCCTCGACGCAGAAGGCCGCCGCCGAACTCGGCTTCTCCTTGCCTTCGGGCATGGTGATGTGAGGCGAGACCTGCTGGGAATAACCTGCGCGCGTCATCGTTATACGTTGCATGAGCGATCTTCGTACCCTCACCCTCGGCGCCGGCTGCTTCTGGTGCCTCGACGCCGTCTACCAGCGGACCACCGGCGTGAGAGAAGTGATCTCCGGCTACACCGGCGGACACACCGACAATCCCGGCTACCGTGAGGTCTGCTCCGGGATGACCGGCCACGCCGAAGCCCTGCAGGTGACCTTCGACGCCGACATCGTCCCCGAAGACGTCATCCTCGGCCTGTTCTTCACCGGCCATGACCCCACGAGTCTCAACCGTCAGGGCTACGACGTCGGCACCCAATACCGGTCGGCCATGTTCTACCGCGACGAGACCGAGAAGCAGCACTTCGCCGAAGCCATCGAATCCGCGCAGAGCCTCTTCGACGATCCGATCGTGACCACCCTCGAACCGCTGGGCACCTTCTATCCCGCCGAGGCGGTCCACCAGGACTTCTACACCGCGAACCCGAACAACGGCTACTGCCGTGTCATCATCGACCCGAAACTGCGCAAAGCCCGCACCGCCTTCGCCGAGTGGGTGAGCTGATGGGCGGCCACAAAAAAGACAAATGTAAGAAGTCCAAACACAAGGATCGCAAACGGTCCCAGGACGCGGGCGACGCCTGCGAAGTGACCAAAGACCGGGTCCGTGCCCACTTCCTCGACGGCAACACCGGTCCGTGGGCGAAGAACCTCGCAGCGCAGGACGCGCAGACCGCCCGCTCAGTGCAGAGCGAGAACAACGCTGACCTCGCCGAGGATGCCGCCGCCTCGGCGAGTGACCGAACCGGTGCCGTGACGTCGACTCGCCGCGGACCCGACTATTCAGCGCCGTCATCGATCGACATCGTCGCCGATCCCGTCCTTCACGCCCTGAGCACCCGACGGTCGATCTCGAAGGTCGACCCGGAGACCCCGAACGATTCCGACCTGCTCGAGATCATCCGATCGATCTCCTCGGTCGCCGACCACAAGTCACTGCGCCCCTGGCGTTTCCTCATCATCCGCGGCAACGACCGGTACCGCCTCGGCGATGCCCTCGACGAAGCCGCCGGAGTGGTCCGCAAACCTGGCGAGACCAATACGAAGCCGCTGCGGGCCGAACTTCTGCTCGCCCTCGTCTCCTCACCGGTCGACCATGACAAGGTCCCCGAATGGGAGCAGCACGCCACCGCCGCCGGAGCCGGGCACCTCCTCGAACTCGCCCTGTGGCAAGCCGGCTGGGGAGTCATGTGGCGCTCAGGCACCCTGACGAACACCGAATCGGTCCGCCGCCTCCACCGCCTCGACGATCACGAACTGCTCATGGGGTGGTTCTACATCGGAGCCGTCCCCGAACGCTACCGACAGCGCCTGACCACGAGCACCCGCCCCCTGCCTAAACCCGAACAGTTCCTCGATACCCTGTGAGCACACCCGGCACCGACGCACCGGAAACACGCCGCCTGCCCAAGGAGATCTATGTCCTCGTGGCAGCGGCCTTCATCGTGGCCCTGGGCTACGGAATCATCGCCCCGGTCCTGCCGCAGTTCGCGGCGAGCTTCGACTTCGGGGTCACCGCCGCAACCATCGTCGTCTCCTCGTTCGCGTTCTTCCGGTTCGTGTTCTCACCCTCATCGGGGCGCCTCGTCGATGCCTTCGGCGAACGCCGCATCTACATCACCGGCCTCCTCATCGTCGCCGCCTCCACCGCTGCCGTCGCCTTCGCACAGAACTACTGGCAGCTGCTGATCTTCCGCGGACTCGGCGGGATCGGCTCGACGATGTTCAGCGTCTCCGCGATGGCGCTCATCGTCCGTCTCGCCCCGATCGACGCCCGCGCGAAGGCATCGTCGACCTATGCGACCGCGTTCCTCGTCGGCAATATCGCCGGACCCGTCCTCGGCGGTGCGATGGCTGGGTGGGGGATGAGGATCCCGTTCGTCATCTACGCCGTCGGTCTGCTCATAGCCGCGATCGTCGTCCGCGTCTTCCTCGCCTCCACCGCCTCCTTCGGCTCCTCGACGAAATCCGGCCGTGCCCGGCTGGAGGCGGAGAAGGACAAGGAGCAACAGGAAGTCATGTCCTTCCGGGAAGCGTGGAAGGATTCGGCCTACCGTTCGGCGCTCGTCTCCGCCTTCGTCCAAGGCTGGTCGGCGATGGGCATCCGTGTGGCCATCTACCCGCTCTTCGCCATCCAGGCACTCAAAGCCGATACCGCCGTGGCCGGACTGGCCCTGACGATGTTCGCCATCGGCAACGCCTCGGCGGTGACAGTGGTCGGACGCTTCGCCGACACTCTCGGGCGCAAACCCTTCATCCAATGGGGACTGTTCGTCCTCGGCGTGACCACCGCGGCGCTGGCCTTCATCGACTCGATCTGGCTGTTCTTCGCGTTCTCCATCATCGCCGGTGTCGGCTCCGGCCTGGCCAACCCCGCGCAGCAGGCCACCGTCGCCGATGTCATCGGCCGCGACCGCAAGGGCGGCCGAGTGCTCGCCCGCTACCAGATGGCCCTCGACGGCGGAGCCATCCTCGGCCCGATCATCGCCGGAGCCGTCGTCGACCACTTCGACTACTCGTGGGCGTTCCTGCTCACCGGCGTCCTCGGCATCATCGCCGCAGGCCTGTGGTTCTTCGGCCGTGAGACCCGTCCCCGCCGGCCGGAGTCGACCCGCTGACGGACCAGCGGCCGCCCGTGCCCGGCTCCTGATTCGGAGAAGTCAGGTTTTCCTCATGGGCGGTTCAGGCGACACTCACTAGGATGGTTGATTGAGTCGGCGTTCTGCGTCGTCGCCCCTCTGCCTACGACAAAGAAAGTCCCCTCTGTGAGTTTCCTGACCCGGCTGAGCCTGAAGAACCGGGCGCTCATCGCGCTCATCTCCGTCGTCGCCGTCATCTTCGGCGTCATCGGAGCCGGTGCCCTCAAGCAAGAGCTCTTCCCGTCCCTCGACAACCCCCAGGCCACGGTCACCGCCTCGTACGAAGGAGCCACCCCCGAGGCCGTCGAATCCGAAGTCACCGACCCACTCGAAGGGGCGCTGACCGCACTGCCCGAGGTCGAGGAGATGACCTCGACCTCCTCGGCGGGCAGTGCGCAGATCACCGTGAGCACGAAGTACGGCGACGACTCCGATGACGTCGTCCGTGCCCTGCAGCGCGCCGTCTCCCAGGTGCAGCCGACCCTGCCCGACGGGGTCGAACCGAACGTCATGATGATGGGCACCGACGATATTCCTGTCCTCGCCCTGTCCGTGACCTCGGACGCCGATGAGGACCAGCTGGCAGCGAATCTCGAAGACATCGTCGAACCGGAGCTGAAGAAGGTCGACGGCGTCTCCCAGGTCCAGATCGCCGGAGCGAAGACCAAACAGGTCGAGATCAGCATCCGCCGCGACGACCTCGAGGACGAAAGGGCGAACCTCGACGAGGTGGCCGGAATCCTCCAGTCCAACGGCGTGCCCACCTCGGCGGGTGAACTCAAGGGCGCCGACGGTACGGCCCCGGTCGAGGTCGGCACCCGCATCCGCTCGCTCGATGCGATCAAAGACCTCGTCATCTCCGGCACGGACGGACCGATCCAGATCTCCGACGTCGCCGACGTCAAGCTCGTCGACGAACCCGTCGAGTCGATCTCGCGCACGAACGGCGAACCCTCGCTGTCCGTGTCGGTGATGAAGGAATCCGACGCGAACACCGTCGACGTCTCCCACGCGGTGGCCGACAAGCTGCCCGAACTCGAGAAGACGATGGGGGAGAACACGGAATTCGTCTCCGCGTTCGACCAGGCACCCTTCATCGAACAGTCCATCCACGACCTCCTCAACGAGGGTGGGCTGGGCCTGATCTTTGCGGTCCTCGTCATCCTCGTCTTCCTGCTGTCGGTGCGGGCGACGATCATCACCGCCATCTCCATTCCGCTGTCCCTCCTCATCGCCATGATCGGCCTGTGGATGGGCGGGGAGACCCTCAACATGCTCACCCTCGGTGCGCTGACGATCTCCGTGGGCCGCGTCGTCGACGACTCCATCGTCGTCATCGAAGCGATCCGCAGGCGCCACGCCTCCGGTGGTGACAAATTCTCGAACATCCTCGCCGCCGTCTCCGAGGTGGCCGGGGCCATCACCGCATCGACGCTGACCACGGTGGCTGTGTTCCTGCCGCTGGCGTTCGTGACCGGGCAGACCGGCGAGATGTTCCGGCCCTTCGCCCTGACCGCGACCATCGCCCTGCTCTCCTCCCTGTTCGTGGCCCTGACGATCGTCCCCGTCCTCGCCTATTGGTTCCTGCGTCAGCGTGAAGCGAAGGTCAAACTCACCCGTGCGGAGAAGAAGGAGATCCGCCGCAGCCGCAAGTCGATGCTGTCGCAGTGGCGGGCGGAGAAGAAGAAGGCGAAGAAGGCCGACAAGAAGCGCGACCTCGTCGCGGCCGGTGCCGCAGCCGAGGACACCGGGGCCCGAGACAGTGCCGACGCCGCCACCCATTCCGAACCGACCGGAGTGGCCGCGGGCGGTCCGCGCTACGGCGAATCCGCAGACGGCACGGAAGCAGTCGACGAACTCGCCGGAATGCACTCGCCGGTGACCCGTCTGCAGAAGACCTATATGCCGGCGATCTCGTTCTCGACGAAGCACCCGATCGTCATGATCCTCATCGCCGTGCTCGTGCTCGCCGGCACCGGAGCGATGATCCCGCAGCTGAAGACCGAACTCTTCGGCGACACAGGGCAGGATTCCCTGCAGATCTCGCAGACCTTCGACCCTGGCACCGACCTCGACGAGGCATCGAAGCAGGCAGAGAAGGTCGAGGACATCCTCGCCGACGAATCCGATGTCGACAATTACCAGCTGTCGCTGGGCGGCACGTCATTCGGCTTCACCGACGATTCGTCCCTGACAGGTACCTATATCGTCAACACGAAGTCCGGAGTCTCGGCGCAGTCGATCTCCGCGGACCTGCAGAAGCAGTTCGACGATCTCAAGGGCGCCGGCGACGTCGAGGTGGCAAGTCAGAGCTCGACTCCGGGTTCGCAGACGATCGACGTCACGCTCACGGCCACCGATCCACAGGAACTCGAGGACGCGACGAAGACGGTCAGCGACAAGCTCGAAGGGGTGTCTTCGGCACAGTCGGTGACCAGTGATATCGCTGCGGTCCAGCCCGTGATCGAGGTCAAGGTCGATCATGAGAAGGCAGCCGAGGAGAACCTCACCGAGGCGTCCATCGGCCAGTATGTGCAGCGTGCCATGCATGGTCAGCAGATCGGTGAGGTCGTCATCGACGATGTCTCGCATTCGGTGCTGCTCTTCGACCGCAATGCCGACACTGTGGAGAAGCTGCGCAAACTCAAGATCCCGGGCAAGCCGGAAGAAGCGACGCCTGCCGGCGGAGCAGGCGCGGCAGGAGGTGCCGGAGGAGCCGGCGGTTCAGGTGATGCCGGCGCGGCCGGAGGCGCCGGTGGCACGGGTGGCGCTGGTGGTGCGACTGGCGGCACCGGTACGGCAGGCGGCGACCCGAACGCGGGCGCTCCCGTGACCTCGGAGCCGCGCTTCATCGAACTCGATGACGTCGCCGAGGTCAAGGAAGTCAAAACTGCTCCGACGATCCGTCACACGGATTCGCAGCGTTCGACCACCGTGTCCGTGACCCCGGAAGGCGATGACCTCGGAGCCGTGTCGACCGAAGTGCAGTCCGCCCTCGACGAGGTGGACCTGCCCGATACGGTCGCCGTCGACACCGGAGGTGCCACCCAGGAGCAGAACGAAGCGTTCTCGCAGCTGGGACTGGCGATGCTCGCCGCGATCCTCATCGTCTTCATCATCATGGTCGCTACGTTCAAGTCACTGCTGCAGCCGTTGATCCTGCTGGTCTCGATTCCGTTCGCGGCCACCGGCTCGGTTGCGCTCTCGCTCATCACCGACACCCCGCTGGGGCTGACGTCGATGATCGGTCTGCTCATGCTCATCGGCATCGTGGTCACGAATGCGATCGTGCTCATCGACCTCATCAACCACTTCCGCATCCGCGGGGTCGATCTGCGCACAGCTATCGTCCACGGTGCTCGGCTGCGTTATCGTCCGATCCTCATGACCGCGGCCGCCACGATCTTCGCTCTGCTGCCGATGGCCCTCGGCCTCACCGGCGGGGGAGTGTTCATCTCCAAGCCGCTGGCGATCGTCGTCATCGGCGGTCTGGTCAGCTCGACCCTGCTCACGCTCATCCTCGTGCCCGTGCTGTACCTGCTGCTCGAAGGAGTCAAGGAACGCCGGGCCGAGAAGAAGTACGTGAAGAACATGGCCCGAGGTGAGGTCCTCGACGCTGCCGAGGCGCGGGCGCGGCAGCGTGAGACCGCCACGGTGCCTGCCGGTGCAGGTACTGCCGCCGGTTCCGGTGACACCCGGACACGGACAGAAGGAGAGGCTCCCACCGAGGCGCCCGCACCGACCGTGGACTCGACGTCAGCGGACTCGACGTCCGCGGATTCGGCCGGGGCCGCCTCGGTGCCGGAGGCGACGACGGGGTCCGACCGCCTCGACGACGGACGCGGCGACGAACCCGCCGGCAGTGACGGAGGGGACGCCGACGGGGAGCGAGGCGATGCGCCGGGAACGGACTTCACCCTGCGCAGCCAGCACCCGCGCCGCGACGACGGGCACGGTGAACCCAAACACTGAGCCGTCCCCGCTAGAGTTGAGTCCATGACGACCGAGCTCGAACCACAGGAGAGAAAGCGCCTGTGGTTCGAGCTCGGCCTCATTGCGGCGCTGTCCCTGGGCCAGGCGTCCGTCTACGCGATCGTGCGCCTGGCAGACATCGCCACGCGCGGACCGATCAGCGACGCCCAGGCGAAACTCAACACCTCGATGTCGCCCCGGCCGGGCTTCGACCTGATCTATCAGCTTCTGGACATCGGCTTCGCCCTCGTTCCCGTCGCCCTCGGGCTCTACCTGCTCAGTCGAGACCGACCGGCCCGGCCGCTGCCCATCCGGCTCGGAGTCGACGGGCACCGACTGCGCGACCTCGGCCACGGTGCCCTCATCTTCCTCGTGATCGGCATCGGCACCCTCGGGGTGTACGCGGGCGGCAGGGCATTGGGGATCACGGCCGAGATCCAGCCGTCCAACCTCGGCGATCATTGGTGGACGATCCCGGTGCTGCTGCTCTCGGCCGCGAAGAACGGAATCCTCGAAGAGGTGCTCATCTTCGGCTTCGGAGCACTTCGACTGCGGCAGCTGGGGTACGGACCGTGGCCGATCATCATCTCCCTGGCGCTCTTCCGGGCCAGCTACCACCTCTACCAGGGCATCGGCCCGTTCATCGGCAACGTCGCCATGGGCATCATCTTCGGCTGGTACTTCCTGCGCAAGGGCAGACTCATGCCGCTGGTGTGGGCGCACGTCATCATCGACGCCGTCGGATTCCTCGCCCCGGGAGTGCTCGCCCTCGTCGACATCGGCTGAGGCCAGGAGCCCCAGGCTGAGACCAGGACCCGAAGCCGGGACAGGCGAACGGGACACTCATTCCTCCCTCCGGGTTCACCTCTGATTCACCGACGGGTAGTTCCAGGGCCGCTTGCCGGTGACAGTCTCGATCGGGTGAGTCCTTCCGGCTCCGCCCTCTGTACCGGGCGGGTCCCGGACTGGGAAGATACCCGATACAAGGAGAGAATCGATGCGAACCTTTCTGCCGATGGCCGACCATGTGCGTGGCAAGCGCAGCCCCGTCACGTGCGCACTGAAGTGCGACAACGCCTGCCTCAAGGCCACCTGCAACACATCGGCAAATGGGTATTTCCGCGATATCGTCAATGCGAAGCTCAGCCGTCGCGCGGTTCTCGGTGCCTCGGCTGCAGGTGCCTTGGCCATCGCAGTGACCACTGCACCCAGCCCGACCGCACGCTCTGCCGCCGCAGCCACCGCAGGCAGTCTGGCCTTCACCGCCATCGACCCGGTCCAGCACGAGGTCGACGAATTCGTCGTCCCCGAAGGCTACTCCTGGCATCCGATCGTCCGCTGGGGAGACCCCTTGTTCCCCGACTCCCCGAAATTCGACCCGGAGAATCAGAGCCCAGAGGCGCAGCGCCGCCAGTTCGGCTACAACAACGACTTCCTGTCCATCCAGATCGACCCCGACGACTCCAACCGGGCCGTACTCTTCGCCAACCAGGAATACACGAACGACGCCATCATGTACCCCGAGGACATGGACGGAGCCGATCAGCGGGCGATCAGCCGTGAAGCCCACGGACTGACCGTTGCCGAACTCATCCGCACGGACGAGAAGTCGACGTGGACGATCGATGTCAACGGAAAGAAGAACCGCCGGTTCCTCATCGACACCGAGTACGAGTTCACCGGTTCCGCCGCCGGTTCCGATCTGCTGCGGACGAAGGACTACCCGAACGGTGACAAGGCGCAGGGCACTCTCGGCAACTGCTCGGGCGGGCTCACGCCCTGGGGCACTCTGGTGTCCGGTGAGGAGAACTTCAACTCGTACTTCAAGGCGCAGGGCACCTCGGCGGCCGATAAGCGCTACGGTCTCGACAGCGAAGACTCGGCCAACGGGTGGGAAGCCGATGTCGACCGATTCGATACGAACAAACCGGGCTACGCGAACGAAGCGAATCGGTTCGGCTGGATCGTCGAAGTCGACCCCTGGGACCCGAATTCCACCCCTCATAAGCACACGAACATGGGCCGCTTCAAACACGAAGGGGCGAACATCACGATCTCCGATTCGGGCCACGCCGTGGCCTATCTGGGAGACGATGAGAAGTTCGACTACCTCTACAAGTTCGTCTCGAAGGACACCTACGTCGAGGGCGACCGCGAACACAACAAGACGCTGCTGACCGACGGCGACCTCTACGTCGCGAAGTTCACCGGCAACTCACCGAAGTCCGAGATCGACGGCAGCGGTGAGGTGCCCGCCGACGGCGAGTTCGACGGCAGCGGACAGTGGCTTCCGCTGGTCAAGGACGGCAAGTCGCAGGTGTCGGGATTCTCCGTGGAAGAGGTCCTCGTCAACACCCGTCTGGCCGCCGACAAGGTCGGGCCGACGAAGATGGACCGCTGCGAAGACGTCGAACCGAACCCGGTCAACGGCCGCATCTACGTCGCCTGCACGAACAACTCCGACCGCGGCACCGACGGGAAGGCCGCCGCAGATGAGGCCAATCCGCGCACGGAGAACCGCGACGGGCACATCGTCGAGATCACCGAGCGCTCCGGCGATCATACGGGCACCGAATTCGACTGGACGCTGCTGTTGGTCTGCGGAGACCCGAAGCAGGGCGACGCCACCTACTTCTCCGGCTTCCCCGCCGATCAGGTCTCACCGATCTCCTGCCCGGACAATGTCGCTTTCGATACTGCCGGAAACCTGTGGATCTCCACCGACGGTGCTCCCGACGGCATCGGCTACTGCGACGGTCTGTTCAAGGTCACGATCGACGGTGACCAGCGCGGTCGGGTCGAACAGTTCCTGTCCGTGCCTCGCGAAGCCGAGGTCTGCGGACCACTCGTCCACGATGAGTATGAGTCAGCTTTCGTTGCGGTCCAGCACCCAGGTGAGGACGGCTCCTATGCCGATCAGCACTCGCAGTTCCCCGATTATGTCGACGCGACCGATGTCGATAAGGGAGTGGCCGCGATGCCGCGGCCCACGGTCGTGCAGGTCATCAAGGGTGACGGCGGATCGGCACCGGATCCGACTGAACCGCCGAAGGACCAGGACTCCGACGCCGACGGCACAGATGAAGGGGCCAAGGACTCGGATGAGAACGGCAGCTCAGATGGTGCCGGAACGGGTGAGGACACCGATGCCAAGGGCGACAGGACCGGAACGGATGCCGACAGCTCCGGATCGACTGCCGGGTCGCAGGACGGCGCGAAGGATGCCGCAGCAGCTGGTGCGGCCGCGAGCGCCGGAAGCGACGGCGGCTCCGGTTCGGGCGGTTCAGGCGGCTCCGGCTCGGGCGGCGGTTCTTCGAACGGCGGCTCGGGTTCAGGTGGGTCCGGCTCAGGAGGCTCCGGGTCGGACGGCGGTGAACTGCCGTGGACCGGCACTGACAGCACTCTGCCGCTGCTCGGCGGCGGAGCAGGTCTCCTCGCCGCCGGCGGTGCGATGGCGACGGCCGCTCATCTGCGTCGGAAGAAAGCAGATGGGACGGAAAGCGAGCAGGGATCGCCGATGGAGACTCAGGGCGACTGATGACTCCACGACCATAAGCTGAAGAAGGCCAGAGGCGACACTGCCTCTGGCCTTCTTCGACTCCGCTGTGTGCGCGGACGCTGAGGGCCTCAGATGGTGACGGGGCCGTTCTCCGTGTTGAAGCTCACCGACATGATGCCCGGCGTGCCATGGGGAGCGGACCAGTCGATGTTGATCTCCGAGATCGGCTTGGCATCCTGAGTACCCAGCCAATCGCGCAGACGATCGCGGTCCCCGGCGATCTGCAGGGTGTCGATGTCGACGCCCACATTCGTCTTGTACGTCGACGGGTGCTGCGAGGAGTCGGCGGACCACTTGATGAAGAACGGCAGCTGGGGATCGGCGATGAGCCCCTTGACGCCGATCTGCAGCCACCGAAGTTCCAAACCGGACTCCGGCGTGCGGTTTCCATCGACAGCCTTGCGCTCGAGGCGGGTTTCGACTGCGGTGAGATCGTCGACCGAGACGCACCAGCCCATCCAGCCGCCGCCGAGCTCGGAACGAGCCCGGACGGCCTGACCGAAGGGCGTCGAGAGAGCGGCCGGATGCTCCAAGGCTTCCACGACTTCGAGGTAATGACCGTTCGCTAGGGGGAAGATGAGGTTTCTGGTGCCGAATCGAGGATGCACACCGCCGTCGTAGGGAGCCACTCCGAGCTTGTCCGCGATCCGCTCGGCGGTCGCACGATAGCCGTCAGGTTCACTGGCGTATGACACATGATCGAGTTTCATGACACGACAATCGCATAACCTGGCTCACACTGCCCCTTAGGCTTACCTAAGAAATCGTGATGATCGTCACGCTGGGGTCCCGGCCGTCGCCAAAGCGAAACCGCCCGGATGTCATCATCCGGGCGGTCGCAGATCAGCGCTGAGTTCTCAGCACAGTGAGAGGGGAGGGACTCAGTGGCCCTCGGCCTTGAACCGTTCGATGGAGGCGTTGATCTCGGCCTCGGCGGCTTCGCGACCGGCCCAGCTCGACCCCTTGACGAACTTGCCGGGCTCGAGGTCCTTGTACCGGCTGAAGAAGTGCTCGATCGAGTCGAGCATGAACTGGTCCACATCCGAGACGTCGGTGTAGGAGTCCCACCGGGGATCTCCGGCGGGAACAGCGAGAACCTTGTCGTCGCCGCCGGCCTCGTCTTCCATCTGGAACATGCCGATCGGGCGGATGTCGACGAGCACACCGGGGAACAGCGGCTCCGGCAGCAGCACGAGTACATCGAGAGGGTCGCCGTCGTTGCCGAGAGTGTCCTCGATATAGCCGTAGTCGGCAGGGTACTGCATCGATGTGTAGAGGTAGCGATCGAGCTTGACCCGACCGGTCTCATGATCGACTTCGTACTTGTTGCGGGACCCCTGAGGGATCTCGATTGTGGCCAGCAGTTCCATAGTGCTCCTTCACGTTAGGGGTGCATCACTAGAATAGATGGTACAAGTCCCCGTCACCGCCCACCGACGGCGACCACCCCACGGTCGTCGAGGAATGAGAGCCTGCGTTTGAACGACACCGATGCGCCGCCGAATCCGTCGGACTCCGGCTCCCCCCGCCGCGAACGCAGAAGATCGCGGCGGAAGAGGGGCGGTGCGATCACAGCCGGGATCATGGTCCTCGCCCTCGGCGCCTATGTCGCCGTCGACGCCTATGACCTCGTGCCCGGTCTGCCCGGTGTGCTCACCACCGACCCCCAGGTCGAGGTCCAGACCGTGCCCACCCCGCAGGCCCGGGCTCAGCAGGTGCCCGCTCCTGCCTCGGCGGTCGACGATTCGGCTCCTGTGCCCACACGGATCCCGAAGACGATCGACGCCGTCCTCAAGGAGTCGAAGGTCACAGGCTTCGGCCTCGAGGTCCGCGACGGGATCAGCGACGACGTCCTCTACGCGAAGGACGAGACGAAGCCGCGCACTCCCGCCTCCGTGACGAAGGTGCTCACCGCGGCCGCCGCCCTGTCCGCGATCGGCGGGCAGACGCGCCTGGCGACGACGACGGACTTCGATGCGGACACGCACACCCTGACGCTGACCGCCGGAGGCGATGTGCTCCTGTCGGCCGGAGATTCCGATCCCGGTTCGGTCAATGGGCACGGGGGACTGCGGACCCTGGCCGAGGACACCGCGGCCGCACTCAAAGACCAGAACATCACCGAGGTGGCCCTGAACCTGGATACGAGCCGCTATGTCGGCGAGGACTTCGACTCCGGGTGGTCCCGGTCCGATATCGCCAAGGGCGTGATCACCCCGATCCAGCCGATCATGGTCGACACCGCCTACATCGGATCGACGAACGCGGAATGGCGCGGCCGCAGCGAGCACCCCGCCAAGGACGCGTTCTCGATCTTCGAAACAGAGCTGAAGAAGACCGGGATCACCGTCACCGAGGCGGCCGACGAGTCCGAATCCGAGACGCCGACCGAGAATCCGAAGGAACTCGCCCGGGTGGAGTCGGCGACGATCTCCGAGATCGTCGAATACGCGCTCGTGCACAGCGACAACGTCGTCGCCGAAGTGCTCGGCAATGAGGTCGCCATCGCCCAAGGCAGGGACGGCAGCCTCGAGAACGGTCCGAAGGCGGTCCTGGAGGCTCTCGGCGACTCCGTCGATCTCGGGCGCACCCACCTCGTCGACACCTCGGGGCTGTCCTATGACAACCGGATCGCCCCACACGATCTCACGACCGTCCTGCAGGCCTCGGTCGTCGCCGATGACTCTCTGGCTGGGCTCGTCAGCTACTTTCCCGTCGGCGGACTCACCGGCACCCTGCATGACCGCTTCCTCGACGAGAAGAATGCCTCCGGGGTGGTGCATGCGAAGACCGGAACGCTGTCGACCGTGACTTCTCTGGCCGGGGGAGTGCTCGACGCGGAGGGACGTTACCTCGTATTCTCCATCCAGATCGACGACGTGGATAAGGATAAGATCTTGGAAGCCAGAAAGACCGTGGACGATATCGTCACAGCCCTCGCGAACTGCGGCTGCCGATGATCATCGACGAGGGATTCGCCGCCCGCACCGCCCGTGAGCTCGTCTCCGCGGCGAAGGTCCCCGAACCGGGTGTGCTCGAGACACTCGTCGAGGGGATGAAGGACAATGCGCTGACGGCTCAGGACCTCGTCCTCGATTCGTTTCTGCTGCCGCCGGAGCACGCCGACGCGGTGCGCGGGCGGCTCTCCGCCGGTTCCGTGCTCGTCCTCGATCAGGTCAGCTGGGTCAAAGCCAATGCGCAGTCCGTCAACGGAATGCTCGACGAGGCGGCCCTGCCCGCCCCGGTCAGCTCCGCCACCGCGATGGCCGGTGCCGTCGAGGTCGCCGGGGTGCTCTCGCTCCTGTCGACCCGCGTGCTCGGCCAGTTCGACCCCTTCGCTGTGGAGACGGGACGGCTGATGTTCGTCGCCCCCGCCGTGCTCATCGCCGAGAAGGCCATGGACGTCGATCCGCGTGACTTCCGCATGTGGGTGGCCCTCCACGAGGCCACCCACCAAGTGCAGTTCGCGACGGCGCCCTGGCTGCGCGACCATATGCGCACCCTGCTCTCCGGGGCGGTGTCGACCCGACTGACGATGCCGGGAGTCGGCGGGATCGTCGACCTCTTCGCCACCCTTGGCCGCATCGTCAAGGGCGAGGCCAGCATCATCGACCTCATCCGCGACGAGAAAATGCGCGGCGCACTCGACGAGGCCACCGCGATCCTGTCCCTGCTCGAAGGCCACGCCGATGTCGTCATGGACGAAGTGGGCGCGGGAGTCATCCCGAGCGTGCGCCGGCTGCGCCGGAAGTTCGAGGCTCGGCGTGACGCGAGTCAGGGCGGCTTCCTCACCAATCTGCTCGGAATGGACCTCAAACTCGCCCAATATCGGGACGGGGCGAAGTTCGTCCGGGCCGTCCGCCGCGAGGTCGGACAGAAGGGCTTCTCCCGCATCTATGCCGAACCCGCGAACCTTCCCCGCACGGCGGAGATCCACGATCCGCAGCTCTGGCTCGACCGTGTCCACGGCTGAGGGGCCGCGCGACGCAGCCTCGCCGAGGCGGCCGACCCTCGACCCGGCGAGTGCCGCCATCCGCGCTGCCGTGCGTGCCGCACTCGCGGACGCAGGAGCGTCCGCACCGGGCCTCATCGTCGCGGTGTCCGGGGGAGCGGATTCGATGGCGCTGCTGCACGCGGCCGCGTTCCTCCACCGGCGCGGTGAGATCCGTGCCCGTGCGCTGACCGTCGACCACGGACTGCAGACCGTCACCGCCGAGGTAGCCGACCGGGTCGCCGCCACCGCCGAATCCTGGGGCGTGCCTGCCGAGGTGATGAGGGTGAGCATCGACGCCGGAGACGAAGGCCTCGAAGCCGCGGCGCGCACCGCCCGCTATGCCGCCCTCGAAACCGCTCGGGCGGCAGCCGGAGCCGACTGGATCCTCACCGCCCACACCCGCAGCGACCAGGCCGAGACCGTTCTGCTCGGCCTCATGCGCGGATCGGGCACCCGGTCCCTGGCCGGGATGAGCCCGCTGGCCGGTCGCCTCATGCGGCCCCTGCTCGGCCTCGACCGAGACCAGACCGAAGCGTCCTGCCGGGCCCAGGGCATCGAGTTCTGGAACGATCCGATGAACGCCGACACCGCGTTCACCCGAGTCCGGGCCCGGCAGCTGCTGGCCGGACTCGAAGCCGAACTCGGCCAGCCGATCACCGCGAACCTCGCCCGCACCGCCGACCTCTGCCGCGCCGATGCCGATTTCATCGATGCCCACGCCGAGGCGGCAGGGCAGCAGGTCCGCGCAGCCGCCTCGGTGCCGGTGGAGGTCTTCACCGCACTCGACGACGCCGTGCTCAGCCGAGTCGTGCGCGACTGGGTGATCTCACTCGGCGTGCCCGGACAGAACCTCGGAGCGGTCCGAGTCGCCGAACTCTGCGCCCTCATCCGCGACCGCAGGCGCGGTCGACTGTCCCTGCCCGGGGACATGGAAGTCGTCGTCGGAGGCGGGCAGGCCGTGTTCCAGCCGGCCGCGAGGGCCCGCTGAGGCTCAGCTCAGCCGCGGCCCGCCTGCCAATTCGCCGCCGGAGGCGATGAGCCGACCTGCCTTGAACACATCCCTGTCCCGTGGGCAGTCCATGATCGCCGAGGTGACCGTGTCGGCGTCGATGAGCACGAAGTCGGCGGGAGCACCCACGGCCAGACCGAACCGGGAATCGTCGACCAGCGCCGAACCGTCGGGGCGATCACCGGCCATGACCTGAGCTCCTCCGCGGGAGGCGATATCGAGACAGCCTTCGATGTCGGCATCACGGCGGAACCCGTTCGTGAACGCCAGCTGCCAGGTCCGGCGCAGCAGGTCGCCGTCACCATAGGGGCTCCAATAGTCCCGCTGACCGTCCTCACCGAGTCCCAGGGCCACGCGGCGGGCGCGGATGAGCGCCTGCGGCAGCGCACCCTTGGCCGGGGCAACCGTGGTCAGGGCCACTCCCGCCTCGGCGAGGACATCGAGGATCCGGGCGACCTCGGGTTCCGGGTTCGTATTCAGTGCGAACGCATGCGAGACCGTGACCTGCCCGGCCATGCCCGCGGCTCGGGTCCGCGCGGCGATCTCCTCGAGCGAGAACAGCCCCGCGGTGCCCGCCTCGTGGAGGTGGATGTCGATGCCCTTGCCGTGCTTGTCCGCCAGGCCGAAGACGACATCGAGATGGGAGACCGGATCCCGGTCGTAGAGCAGCGGATCGAGTCCGCCGACGAGGTCCGCGCCGTCGGCCAGCGCCGCATCGAGGAGCTCTTCGACGCCCTGTTCCCGCACGATACCCGCCTGCGGGAACGCGACGATCTGGAAGTCGAGGACATCGGCATGCGCCTCGAGTGCGGCCTTGACCCCGTGGAAGCGCTCGAGACCGCAGTCGGCGTCGACCTGTGCGTGCGAACGGATGCGCGTGCCGCCGGAGGCGACGATTCTCGCGATCGCAAAAGCGGCCTGATCGGCGACGCTGCGCTCGCCGCCTCGCCAGTTCTCCCGATCGTTCATGATGTACCCGTGCAGAGTGCCGTCGGCGGTGTGCGGACGGAACGTCTGGCCCATCCGATTCGAATCCAGGTGGGCATGGACGTCGCCGAGGCTCGGCAGCAGGATCCGCCCGGCACCGTCGATGACCTCGGCCCCGGTCGGCGTCGGCCCGGTCGTCGGTGACGCGGACTCGGTGGCGGCATCCTCAGCGGGGGAGAGGCGAGAGATTCGTCCCTCGGTGATCTCGACATCGAAGGCGGGAGCATCGGGGGTGCGCGGGAAGAGGCGCACATTCTTCACAACGATCATGTGCCCAGCCTACGACCGCCAGGCGGTATACCATCGGAGATCGTGCCCGGCAGCGCGCCTCCGTGGGGCCGCGGCCCGCGTGCTCGGCGACAACAGCTGTCTGAAAGGATGACGCCATGACGACTTCGCCCCAGCAGGGCTTCCGACGCTCCCGCGGCCTCGACGGTCTGGCCCTGGCCTGCCTCGTCCTCATCGCCGCCTCACTGCGGCCGGCAGCCTCCTCGCTGGGCCCCGTGCTCTCCGAAGTCAGCGACGGATTCTCCCTTGCCGAATGGCAGACCGGTCTGCTCACCGCTCTGCCGGGACTCGTGTTCGCCGTCTGCGGCATCATCGCCGTGCCCCTGCTCAAGCGCCTCGGTCTGTTCTCCGCACTGGCCCTGAGCGCCGCCCTCATCGTGGCAGGCATCGGTCTGCGCGCCATCGTCACCGAATGGGTGGCCTTCGCTCTGCTCACGGTCCTCGCCCTGGCCGGAATGTCGATCGGCAACGTCATCCTGCCCGTCTACGTCAAGTCCCGCTTCCCGTACCGGCCCACCCTTGGCGCGACGACGTTCACCGTCTCGCTCGGCCTCGGATCGATGCTGCCCTCGCTGCTGACCGCGCCCCTGGCCGCACAGTTCGGCGGGTGGCGCGTCGGCCTCGGCTTCTGGATGATCCTGCCCTTGTCCGCGCTCATCACCTGGACGGTGCTGCGGATACTGAAGTCCGTACCCGTCCTGACCGGACAGGCCGCGGAGCCCGGTGGGCAGCAGGCGGAGGCGCCGCCCCGGCGAGCTGTCTTCACCTCACCCAAGGCGCGGTACATGGCGATGTTCTTCGGCCTCCAATCGGCCAACGCCTACCTCCAGTTCGGGTGGCTGCCGCAGATCTACCGCGACGCCGGACTCGACCCCTTCCTCGCCGGGATCATGCTCACGATCGTCACCTTCGGCGGTCTGCCCGGCGGATTCCTCGCCCCGCAGATCATCGTCCGAAACATCGCCCCACGGGCCTTCCTCGTCTCCTTCGGCGCCAGTGCCGTTGGCGGCTATACCGGACTGCTGCTCAGCCCGGCCACCGTGCCCTGGCTGTGGGCGGCTCTGCTCGGCTACGGCGGATTCGCGTTCCCCGCCGCACTGGCGCTCATCACCTCACGCACCCGCGAGGTCTCGGTCACGGCCTCGACTTCGGCTTTCGTCCAGTCGTCGGGCTATGTGCTCGCCGCGCTGTGCCCACTGGCCGTGGGCGGACTGCTCGGGATCAGCGGCGGCTGGCAGGTGCCGCTGTGGTTCATGGTCATCATCTCCGCGCTGATGGCGATCACCGGCTGGCTGTCGGCCGGTCCGGGGGTCGTCGACGACGAACTGGGTCCGACATCCGGGTCCACTGGCACCGGTGAGGCAAAGTGACCCATAATTGAATCTCCAGGACCCGCATCTGAGGAGAATCGACACTCGTGGACATCAACGATCTCGGCAATGACATCGAAAAAGTACTCGTCTCGGAAGAGCAGATAGCCGCACGACTCGTTGAACTGGCCGCAGCCATCGATGAAGACTACAAAGACAAGGACATCCTCCTCGTCGGCGTGCTCAAAGGCGCCGTGATGGTCATGGCCGACCTCGCCCGTGCCCTGCACTCTCCGGTGACGATGGACTGGATGGCCGTGTCCTCCTACGGATCGGGCACCAAGTCCTCCGGCGTCGTGCGGATCCTCAAGGACCTCGACACCGACCTCACCGATCGCCACGTCCTCATCGTCGAAGACATCATCGACTCCGGCCTCACCCTGTCCTGGCTGGTCCAGAACCTGCGCACCCGCGGAGCTGCCACCGTCGAGATCTGCACCATGCTGCGCAAACCCGAAGCCGTCAAGGTCGACATCGACGTCAAGTACGTCGGCTTCGACGTGCCCAACGAATTCGTCATCGGCTACGGCCTCGACTACGCGGAGAAGTACCGCAATGTGCCGTTCGTCGCGACCCTGGCTCAGCACGTCTACAGCTGAACCGACTGCACCGCTTTTACGCCCGCGGCGAACCCGGGCCGCCTCCGGGGTCTGTGACGGAATAGATTCGGCACGCATTCGGGCTATAGGGGTGCGAAGTACTAGGCTGTGGGGGATGTTCCCAGGCAGCCTCGGTAGCCTGAAACGGTTGCCCACATCTTTTTCCTGAGAGGACTTATGGCCGAGTCGAACAAACGTCGCCCCCTGCTGAACAAGGCGACGAAGGGCCCATTGGTCTGGATCGTCCTGGCACTGCTCGTCGTATCGATCGGTGCTCTGCTGTTCAGCCAGTCCGGGTTCAGCCAGATCGACACCGAACAGGGTCTGCAGCTGCTGGGAGACGACAAGGTCGAACAGGCCAAGATCGTCGACAAGGACCAGCGCGTCGACCTCACTCTCAAGGACGACTACACAGTCGACGACAAGGACTTCGGCAAGAAAGTCCAGTTCTTCTACGTCGAACAGCGCGGCGAGCAGGTCGTCAAGGCCGTCGACTCCGCCGCACCGGACAAGGGCTTCACCGACGAGGTTCCCAAGCAGAGCTGGCTGATGTCGCTGCTGGGCACGCTCATCCCGTTCGTCATCATCTTCGTCGTCTTCTGGTTCCTCATCTCGCAGATGTCGGGCGGGAAGATGATGAACTTCGGCAAGTCGAAGGCGAAGCTGGTCAACAAGGAGAACCCGGACGTCACCTTCACCGACGTCGCCGGAGTCGACGAAGCCCTCGAGGAGCTCGAGGAGATCAAGGAGTTCCTCGCCGAACCGGAGAAGTTCAAGGCCGTGGGAGCGAAGATCCCCAAGGGCGTGCTCCTCTACGGTCAGCCCGGAACGGGCAAGACCCTGCTGGCCAAGGCCGTCGCCGGTGAGGCCGGAGTCCCGTTCTACTCGATCTCCGGTTCCGACTTCGTCGAGATGTACGTCGGCGTCGGTGCCTCCCGAGTCCGTGACCTCTTCGAACAGGCGAAGTCGAACGCCCCGTGCATCATCTTCATCGACGAGATCGACGCCGTCGGCCGCCAGCGCGGCGCCGGAATGGGCGGCGGGCATGATGAGCGCGAACAGACTCTAAACCAGCTGCTCGTCGAGATGGACGGATTCGACGTCAAGACCAACGTCATTCTCATCGCCGCGACCAACCGCCCCGACGTCCTCGACCCGGCGCTGCTGCGTCCCGGCCGCTTCGACCGGCAGATCCCCGTCGAGGCCCCGGATATGAAGGGCCGCAAGCACATCCTCGAGGTCCATGCCGCCGACAAGCCGCTGGCCGACGAGGTCGACCTCGGCCAGGTCGCGAAGCGGACCCCCGGATTCTCCGGCGCGGACCTGGCCAATGTCCTCAACGAGGCGGCCCTGCTCACCGCACGAGAGAACGCGAAGGTCATCGACAACCGGATCCTCGATGAGGCCATCGACCGCGTCATCGCCGGCCCGCAGAAGCGGACCCGACTGATGAACGACAAGGAACGCCTCGTCACCGCCTACCACGAGGGCGGACACGCCCTCGTCGCCGCGGCCATGAATCAGACCGACCCCGTCACCAAGGTCACGATCCTCCCGCGCGGACGCGCACTGGGCTACACGATGGTGCTGCCGAGCGAAGACAAGTACTCGACGACTCGCAACGAGCTGCTCGACCAGCTCGCCTATGCCATGGGCGGGCGCGTGGCCGAGGAGATCGTCTTCCACGATCCGACCACCGGCGCCAGCAACGACATTGAGAAGGCGACGAATATCGCCCGCAAGATGGTCACCCAGTACGGCATGAGCGACAAGCTGGGCATGGTCAAGATCGGCGACGACCAATCCGAACCCTTCGCCGGACGCGGCTACGGCGGCGGCGACGAATACGGGGATTCGACCCTGTCCTCGATCGATCGCGAGGTCCGCGGTCTTATCGACTCCGCACACGCCGACGCCTACTGGGCGCTGACGCACAACCGCGATGTGCTCGACAACCTCGCCTACCAGCTGCTCGAACGCGAAACGCTGGACCAGGCCGCCCTGGAAGAGATCTTCGCCCCCGTCGTCAAGCGCGCCACCCGCGACGTGTGGCTGGCCCACGACGATCGACCCGTGTCCGAACGCGGTCCCATCGCACCGCCCGCACCGCTGAGCGAACGCAGCGACGGTGACGGCTCGACCGGCGCCGAGGTCGACACCACCGACATCCCCGGAGCCGGACCCACCGGTGTCAGCGGACCCCATGTCCCGCACAACCCGCCGGGACCCGAGAACCCGAACGGCCCCACCGGCCCGACCGGAGGATCCGGCGCAGGCGGTCCCGGAACCGGGGGACCGGCGAAGAATGAGACGGACGAGGACAGAGGGAACAACGACTGATGGCCGATATCGAAGAGGTCTCCGCCGGCCTCGGCCCTGCCCCCTCGGGGCAGGAGAACAAGGTCGACCAGGAGCGCATCGCCGCTGCCGTGCGTGAGATCCTCATCGCCGTCGGCGAGGACCCCGACCGGGAAGGTCTGCTCGAGACTCCCGGCCGAGTGGCTCGCGCCTATGAGGAGATCTTCGCCGGGCTCCACCGCGACCCGGCCGAAGTCCTCGGCGTCACCTTCGACATCAGCCACGAGGAGCTCGTCCTCGTCCGCGACATCGACCTGTACTCCACCTGCGAACACCACCTCGTGCCCTTCCACGGAGTCGCCCACATCGGCTACATCCCGAGCAAGAACGGCAAAGTCACGGGGCTGTCGAAGCTGGCCCGCCTCGTCGAGATCTATGCTCGTCGCCCCCAGGTGCAGGAACGCCTGACCTCGCAGATCGCCGATGCGCTCGTCGACCACCTGGAACCGCAGGGCGTCATCGTCGTCGTCGAGGCCGAACACCTGTGCATGACCATGCGCGGAGTCCGCAAGCCCGGAGCTTCGACGATCACCTCGGCCGTGCGCGGGCAGCTGCGCGAAAGCGCCTCCCGGGCAGAAGCGATGAGTCTCATCCTCGGCCGCTGAGGCCAGAACACGGATCACCCAGCGATGGATCTCTCAGCAGCGAAGACGACGCAGATCATGGGCGTCCTCAATGTCACCCCCGACTCCTTCTCCGACGGCGGACTGTGGTTCGACCACGACATGGCCGTCGGCCACGGCCTCGAACTCATGGCCGCCGGTGCCGACATCATCGACGTCGGAGGCGAATCGACGCGTCCGGGATCGGCCCGCGTCGACGAAGCCGAAGAGCTGCGCCGAGTCGTGCCGGTCGTGCGTGAGCTCGCCTCTGCCGGAGCAGTCATCAGCGTTGATACGATGCGTGCCCGTGTCGCCGCAGAATCCCTGGCAGCCGGGGCTCATATCATCAACGACGTCTCCGCCGGACAGTCGGATCCGACCATGCTCAGCGTCGCCGCCGAATCCGGAGCCCCCATCGTGCTCATGCACTGGCGCGGCTACCTCGATCAGGCCTCGGCGACCTTCCACTACGACGATGTCGTCGCCGAGGTGATCGCCGAACTGCGCACCCGCATCGACGAAGCCATCGCCGTCGGCGTGAAACCTGCGAACATCATCGTCGACCCCGGCCTCGGATTCTCGAAGAACGCCGAACACAATTGGCAGCTGCTGGCCGCGCTCGACGAATTCGCCGCCCTCGACCATCGGCTCCTCGTCGCCGCCAGTCGGAAGCGCTTCATCGCCTCCCTGCTCAGCCCCGATGACCCGAAGCAGGCCGAACAGGCGGCGAAGGATCAGGCCACGGCCACGATCTCCGCGATCTCCGCACAGGCCGGCGCCTGGGCGGTCCGCGTCCACGATCCGGCCACCTCGGCGGTCGCGTGCAAGGTCATCGCCGCGGTCCGGGAACACTCCGCAGCAGCGAACCCTGCCGCGAACCTCGACACGGAGGACAACGGGCGATGACCGGCGCCGAGGCGACCCCCGACCGCATCGAACTGCGCGGGCTGACGGTGCGCGGCAACCACGGCGTGTTCGACTTCGAGAAACGCGAAGGCCAGGATTTCGTCATCGACGTCACCCTGCACACCTCCGTCGCACGTGCCGCGGCCACCGACGACCTCGCCGAGACGATCCACTACGGCGAACTCGCCGAAGACGTCGCCGGAATCGTCGAGAACAACACCTTCGACCTCATCGAGACGCTGGCCGACCGCATCGCCGACCACTGCCTGAGCCTGTGCGAGCACGTCGAAGTCGTCGTCCACAAACCCTCCGCCCCGATCCAGCGGACCTTCGACGATGTGCGCATCCGCGTCGAGCGCCACCGTGCTGCCGGCGCAGACGCGGGGGAGACCGAAGCGTATCTCAGCCTCGGGGCGAACCTCGGCGATGCCGCGGACACCCTCGACCAGGCGGTGGCCGCCCTCGACCGGCATCCCGACATCACCGTCACCGGCCGTTCCTCACTCTTCCGCACCGCGCCCTGGGGCGGAGTCGACCAGGACGACTTCCTCAACCTCGGAGTGCTCGTGACCACGACGCTGCCGGCACTCGAGCTGCTCTCGGTGGCACAGGGAATCGAAGTCGCCTGCGGGCGCACGCGCGAACTCAGGTGGGGACCGCGCACCCTCGACATCGACCTCATCCGCGTCGGCGGCGAGGACGCCGAGCAGCACCGCCGGACTCCGCGGCTGACGCTGCCGCACCCACGCGCCCATGAACGCGCCTTCGTGCTCGCCCCCTGGGCCGAGCTCGTCGGAGACACACTCATCGACACCCCTCGGGGGCGGCGCCCCCTCAGCGCGGTTCTGGCCGAACTCGACGACCAGGACATCTCCCGGATCACCTCTGGATAACCGCCCGCGATCTGAGAGACTGGGAAGCATGCAGAGAACCTCCTCGTCCACCCTCGCCGTGTGGGCCGTCATCGGCACGGTGCTCTCGATCGTGGTCGACGTGGTGCTCGAAAGCCAAGGGTTCTCACTGCCGGGCCTGCCGTGGTTCGCCGTCATCGGCATGCTCGTCCTCTCCGTCATCCTGTTCCTGCTCGGCTGGCCCATCAAGAAGTGGAACGACGGGGACCGGACGAAGGAGATCGACCCGATCCAAGCGGCGAGAGTGGCGATCATGGCCAAGGCCAGCGCTCTGACCGGGGCCGGACTCTCCGGCTGGTACCTCGGCAACGCCGGGTACTATTTCCTGTCGGCCCCGGGGATCCGCAACGATCTGGCCGCAGGTATGCTTGTCGCAATGATCTCTGCCGCCGTGCTCATGATCGTCGGCATGATCGTCGAGGGATTCTGCGAGATCCCACCCCAAGACCCGCCGGGAGCCGAAACAGCATGAACCGCGACCCCTTCTTCTTCTCCGTCGGAGCCGATGTGCCCTTCAACCGGGTGAGCTCGAAGTACGGGCGGAAAGAGGTCCTCGCCTCAATGATTCTCCTCGTTCCGCTGCTCATCGCCGCCCTCGTCGTCGCGATCATCTTCACCTCCGAGGTGCCGTGGCTGCACCTGGCCTGGATCGCCGTCGCCGTCTACGGCATCCTCTCGACGATCATCATCCTTCGGCAGGCCCGCGCCATCGGCTATGCCGAACGTGAAGACGACCTGCTCGTCCGCCGCGGCATCATGTTCCACCGCGCCACCGTCGTGCCCTACGGCCGACTTCAGTTCGTCGACGTCGACGCCGGCCCCATCGACCGCATGTTCGGCCTGGCGACCGTCAAGCTCCACACCGCGTCGGCCGCCACCGACGCGACGATCCCCGGACTGCCTCGCGCCGAAGCCGATCGCCTGCGCGACAGCCTCGCCGGACTCGGCCAGGCCAATCTCGCCGGACTGTGACCATGCGTGACGAATCCTCGCCCAACTCTCCGAACCCCGGCACCGAGGCGGCCGCACCGGAGGTCTGGCACCGCGTCCATCCGCTGACGCCGATCCTCGAGAGCCTCGGTGTCCTCGTCGGTATCTTCATCGCCGCAGCCTACGGTCTGCAGAACTTCTTCCAGAGTGCCGTCGAAGACCTGGCCTCCGGCCGCTCCGTCAACCTCACCTTCGCCGAATGGCTGGGCGCCCACCCGCTGGTGATCCTCGCCGTCGTCGGCGGAATCATCCTGCTCCTTCTCCTCACAGCCTTCTTCAGCTGGCTGGCCTGGCGAGTCATGGGGTACCGGGTCGACGCCGAAGCGATCTACTATCGGCGCGGACTGCTGTCGAAGAAGCTGCGCAAGGCCCGCCTGGACCGCGTCCAGTCGATCGACCTGCAGCAGAAGCTGCTGCCGCGCATGCTCGGAATGGGCGAACTCGTCTTCGACGTCGCCGGCGGCACCGACTCGAACATCTCCCTGAAATACCTGTCGAAGAAGCGTGCCGAAGAGCTTCGCGATGAGCTTCTCGCCGCGGTGAAAGCAAAGAAGAGCGCATCCGCTGCGGTCGCCACGGCACCGACCGGAGCCACAGCCGAGCACGGTGGGCCCGAGCCCGAAACAGGAGCAGCCGGAGAGGCTGAAGCCGGTGCGGATGCGGCAGGTCAGCCACGGGTCACGGCCGGTGGCCACGGCGGCCCGGGCCTCGACTCCAGCAGAGAACAGCCGGGTATCGATCTCTCCGTGCCCGAACGCAGCGCCGACAGCCTCGGAGTCCGGCTGAGCAAACGGCTGGGCGTCCTGGCCGACGACGTCTCCCACGAAGCGGAAGGCAGCCTCAACGATCTGCTGGCTCCGTACCACCTCTCGGCCGATGTCGGTGAGGAGGGCGAGATCATCCGTGTGCCCGCTCACCGTGTCATCGTGTCCTCCCTGCTCAACACCGGAACGCTGATCTCCGTCGGCGTGATCGTCGTCCTCATCGCCATTGCCGTCGTCTTCCTCGTCGTCGGGATCGAGGAGGCCTTCCTCCCGATCCTCATCGGTGGACTGCCCGGCATCTTCGCCGCATTCACCGCATTCAAGAAGAACCTCGACAATGCCAATTTCGTCGTCCGCATCAGCGAAGACGGGCTGGCCGTCAGGCATGGACTCTTCTCCACCTCCCGCAAGGTCATCCCCCTCGACCGACTGCAGGCCGTCTGCCTGCATCAGCCGCTGCTGTGGCGCTGGGCCGGCTGGTGGAGGGCCGAGTACAACATCGCCAGCGACGGAGGCAAGAACGACGAGAATCTGCTCCTGCCCGTCGGCGATATCGACCAGGCACTGCTCATGGTGGGTCTCGCCCTGCCCGACCCGCAGCTGCCCGCAGGCATCTCCGCCGACGGCCTCGTCCGGTCAGCCATGTACGACCGGAAGTCCACACATCCCGACGCAGCGGCGGCCGAGGGGCTGTTCCACGCGCAGCCGCGCTCCTCACGGGTCATCGACCCCCTCGTCTGGAAGCGACGCGCCTATGCGCTCACCGATTCCCTGCTCGTGCTGCGCCTGGGCATCCTCGACCGACGTGTCGACTTCGTGCCCCATGTCAGGGTCCAGTCCCTGCGCTACTATCAGGGCCCGCTGATGCGAGCGCTGAAGCTGGGCACTGTGGCCGTGCATTCGACCGCCGGTCCCATCACCCCACTCGTGAAGCATCAGGATGCCGACGCCGCCAAACGCTTCTTCACCGAGCATGCCGAACGCACTCGGATCGCCCGCCAGACCTACGACGCGGCGGCGAAGAGCCCCCACACCGACCGGACACAGATCCTCGAGGAGGACGAAGGATGAGCCAGGACGACGCACCGCGGCTGGGCATCGGAATCATCGGCTGCGGCCGCGTCGGGGCCAGCATCGGAGCCGCCTGGAGGCAGGCGGGGCACGCCATCATCGGCGTCAGCGCCACCTCGGCGGCGAGCCTCGAACGCGCCGAGGAGATGCTGCCGGCAGTGCCCGTCCTCGACCCGGATGAGATCACCGAACGCGCCGAACTCGTCCTCGTCGCCGTTCCCGATGACGAGATCGCGCCGTTGGTCACGGGTCTGGCCGACCTCGGACGCATCCACGCCGGGCAGATCCTCGTGCACTGCTCCGGCCGGTACGGAACGGACGTCCTCGACGCCGGGACCCGCCTCGGCGCCCTGCCCATCGCCCTGCATCCGTCCCTGACGTTCACCGGAACCGAAGTCGACCTGAGTCGGCTGCGGCAGGCGACGATCGCGGTCACCGCGCCGGCACCGATCCGTCCGGTGGGGGAGGCCCTCGTCGTCGAACTCGGCGCCGAACCGATCGACATCGCCGAAGCGGACCGCCCCCTCTACCACGCGGCCATCACCCACGCCTCGAACCATTCGATCACGATCCTCGCCGAAGCCATGGAACTGCTCTCAGAGGCCGGAGTCGCCGATCCCTCGGCCGTCCTCCACGCCCTCGTCGACGCCAGCGTCGCCAACACCATGCAGAATGGGCCCAAGGCACTGACCGGACCGATCAGCCGCGGCGACGTCGGAACCATCGAAGCGCACCTGGCCGCACTGAGCGAATTCAGCCTCAGCCGGTCGAACCCGTCCGTGCGCAACAGCTACATCGCGCTCGCGCGATCGACAGCCGCGAAAGCCCTGGCGATGGGACGGATCACAGAAGCCCAGGCACAGCAGATCCTGACTGCTCTGGACTGACCGCCGAATTCCCCCGTACGGCCCGTCCACGGTAGCCTTGAAGCATGGCGAACACCGACTCGAAGACACCTGAGAACGCAGACCTTTCACCCGAACACCTCGACCCGGAACAGATCCGGATCCGAAAGGACAAGCGCCAGCGTCTCCTCGATGACGGAACCGACGCCTACCCGGTCACGGTGCCCCGCACGCACAGCCTCGCCGAGGTCCACGCCGCCCACGACGGACTCGAAGCCGGTGAGGAGACCGACGACGTCGTCGGCGTCATCGGCCGCGTCGTCTTCGTCCGCACCACAGGAAAACTCTGCTTCGTCACCCTGCAGGCCGGCGACGGCACCCGACTGCAGGGCATGCTCTCGCTGCGCGAAGTCGGTCAGGAGCGCCTGGATGACTTCAAGACCGACGTCGACCTCGGCGATTTCCTGTTCCTGCACGGGAAGGTCATCAAGTCCAAGCGCGGTGAGCTCTCCGTCCTCGCGGACTCGTGGACCATGGCATCGAAGGCCATCCGCCCGCTGCCCGGCCTGCACACCGAACTCGCCGAGGACACTCGCGTCCGCCAGCGCTACCTCGACCTCATCACCCGCGAGCAGGCCCGGGAGACGATGCTCACCCGAGCCAAAGTGATGTCATCGCTGCGGAAGACCTTCGCGGACCAGGACTTCGTCGAGATCGAGACCCCGATGCTGCAGACCATGCACGGCGGTGCCTCGGCGCGCCCATTCAAGACGCATATGAACGCCTACGACATCGACATGTATCTGCGCATCGCCCCGGAGCTGTTCCTCAAGCGGGCGGTCGTCGGCGGAATCGAGAACGTCTTCGAGATCAACCGGAACTTCCGCAATGAGGGCGCTGACTCCACGCATTCCCCGGAATTCGCGATGCTCGAGGCCTACCAGTCCTTCGGCGACTACCACTCGATCGCCGATCTGACGAAGACCCTGATCCAGAACGCGGCCCAGGAAGCCACCGGATCTCTCATTGTCACTCTCGACGACGGCACCGAATACGACTTCGGCGGAGACTGGCCGGTCGTGAGCATGTACGACTCCCTGTCCGAGGAATCCGGCGTCGAGGTGACCCCGGAGACCGGTTTGGACGTCCTCGACAAGATCGCCGCCGACAACAACGTCGACTTGAGCGGCGTCTTCCGTTCACACGGCAAGTACGTCGAAGAGCTGTGGGAGCACTTCTATCAGGACAAGCTGTGGGCTCCGACCTTCGTCACCGACTTCCCGGTCGATACCTCACCGCTGGTGCGTGAGCACCGGACGAAGAAGGGCGTCGTGGAGAAGTGGGACCTGTACGTGCGCGGATTCGAGCTGGCGACCGGCTATTCCGAGCTCGTCGACCCGATCATCCAGCGGCAGCGCTTCGAAGCTCAGGCTGCGGACGCTGCTCGCGGCGACGACGAGGCGATGGGTCTCGACGAAGACTTCCTCATGGCCATGGAGCACGGAATGCCGCCGACCGGCGGAATGGGAATGGGGCTCGACCGTCTGCTCATGGCACTGACAGGTTTGGGAATCCGCGAAACAATTCTGTTCCCATTCACCAAGCCATTGGCTTCTTCGCAGGAGGACTCGGCTCAGGAGGGCTGATGTGAATATGTTGGATATCCTCAAAGCGCTGCTCCCGTCGATCTGTGTGGGATTGCTGTTCTGGTATGTATTCCGGAATATCGTCCGCGCAGATCGCAATGAACGCGCACAGGTTGATAAGTACTATTCAGAGATTGAAGTTAGCGGAATCGAGGATAATCCCGAAACGGATGTTAAGATGACAGCGACAAAATCCTCTGATTACGAAAAGAGTGAACATGGCAAGGGAAATGCGCCTCGTTCTCACGGATGATTTCGACGGAAGCGAAGCGGCGGAAACCGTTCGCTTCAGCCTCGACCAGGCGACGTACGAACTCGAGCTCTCAACCGAGAATGCCGAAAAGCTCCGTGAGACGTTCGCCCCATTCATCGCCAAAGCACGTCGTGTAGCCAACACCGGTGGCCGTGGCCGCCGTGCGGGTTCGTCGGGACCCAAGCGGGACACTGCGAAGATCCGCGAATGGGCTCAGAGCAACGGATACCAGCTCGGTGATCGCGGACGGATTCCGCTGGAGATCGTCGAAGCATATGAAGCAGCGGAGAAGTAAGAGGTTCATCCGAAAGCCGATAACCTCCGATTAGTCCCGAGGGGCCAGCGAATTGAATCGCTGGCCCCTCGGGTCTTTTTGTGCTCGGCCTCGACATTATCGAATTCAGTGGTCCGGCGATGCGGCAGAACGGCAGTGATGAAACGTCACAGACAATTGCCAGGTACAAAGCAGTTGACGGTCATGTCGATGAATGGTCCGGGCAAATGATTCGTTGAACTGAGCGGTGAATCAAGGTGCCCTGAGCCGGGGTTCGCGAATGTCGTCAGCGCATCGAGACGATAATGCTGTTGGTTGAGGTCGTCGGGATCAGTTGTGTTCGTGCCACTTTGATCTGCTCCGGCTCTCCCGCCCGCAGCGGTCTGCAATGCGTACGGCCCCAGTTCGACGGTGGCGAAGCCTCGGCGACCAGGGAATTTCGCCGACAGCCAAACCCATTCGGCTCATGGCGAAACCTGCAATAGATCCGCGGTCGTGGTGGTTAGGCTCAGAAGAATCAGAAGACCGAGGAGGATGAATATGTTCGAGCGGTTCACCGACCGAGCACGACGCGTCGTGGTGCTCGCGCAGGAAGAAGCAAAACTTCTCAAACACAACTACATCGGCACCGAGCACATTCTGCTCGGCCTCATCCACGAGGGTGAAGGTCTGGCAGCGAAGGCTCTCGAGGGCATGGACATCTCCCTCGAACAGGTGCGTGACCAGGTCCAGGAGATCATCGGCCAGGGCCAGCAGGCGCCCAGCGGCCACATTCCCTTCACCCCGCGGGCGAAGAAGGTCCTCGAGCTCAGCCTCCGTGAAGCCCTGCAGCTGGGTCACAGCTACATCGGCACCGAGCACATTCTGCTCGGCCTCATCCGTGAGGGCGAAGGCGTTGCCGCGCAGGTGCTCGTCAAGCTCGGCGCGGATCTGGGACGCGTCCGTCAGGAAGTCATCAAGCTGCTGTCGGGCTACCAGGGCAAGGAACCCGTGTCCGCCGGTGGTCGCGAAGAGGGAACCCCCTCGGGGTCGCTCGTGCTCGACCAGTTCGGCACCAACCTCACCGCCGCGGCCCGCGAAGCCACGCTCGACCCGGTCATCGGCCGGCACGAGCAGATGCAGCGCGTGATGCAGATCCTCTCGCGCCGCACGAAGAACAACCCCGTCCTCATCGGCGAACCCGGTGTCGGCAAGACTGCTGTCGTCGAAGGACTCGCACAGGCCATCGTCAACGGCGATGTTCCCGAGATCCTCGCCGACAAGCAGCTCTACACCCTCGACCTCGGTTCGCTGGTCGCAGGTTCCCGCTACCGGGGTGACTTCGAAGAGCGCCTGAAGAAGGTGCTCAAGGAGATCCGCACCCGCGGCGACATCATCCTCTTCATCGACGAGATCCACACCCTCGTCGGTGCCGGAGCCGCCGAAGGTGCCATCGACGCCGCGTCGATCCTCAAGCCCATGCTGGCTCGGGGTGAGCTGCAGACCATCGGTGCGACCACTCTGGACGAGTACCGCAAGCACATCGAGAAGGATGCCGCGCTCGAGCGTCGGTTCCAGCCGATCCAGGTTCCCGAACCGTCGCTGGCGCATTCGATCGAGATCCTCAAGGGTCTGCGGGACAAGTACGAAGCGCACCACAAGGTCACCGTCACCGACGGGGCTCTGGCAGCCGCGGTGAATATGTCCGATCGCTACATCAACGACCGGTACCTGCCGGACAAGGCGATCGACCTCATCGACGAAGCCGGTGCCAAGCTGCGCATCTCGCGTCTGTCGGTTCCCCAGGAGATCCGTGACCTGGAGGAGAAGATCCTCGAGGCCCGCCACCGCAAGGAAGCCGCCATCGATGCTCAGGACTTCGAACTGGCAGCCTCGGAGCGTGACTCCGAGATGAAGCTGCAGAAGGAGAAGGAAGAGGAGACCGAGGCATGGCGCAAGTCCGGCACCGACACCTCGAAGGTCGTCGATGCCGATCTCATCGCCGAAGTGCTCGCCTCTGCCACGGGCATCCCGATCTTCAAGCTCACCGAGGAGGAATCCTCGCGTCTGCTCCGGATGGAAGACGAGCTGCACAAGCGCGTCATCGGTCAGGAAGACGCGGTCAAGGCGATCTCGCGGGCGATCCGGCGTACCCGTGCCGGACTGAAGGATCCGAAGCGTCCCTCCGGTTCGTTCATCTTCGCCGGACCCACCGGCGTCGGCAAGACCGAGCTGGCCAAGGCGCTGTCCGAGTTCCTCTTCGGCGATGAGGACTCGCTCATCAGCCTCGACATGTCCGAGTACTCCGAGAAGCACACGGTCTCGCGACTGTTCGGTTCGCCTCCGGGCTACGTCGGCTACGAAGAGGGCGGTCAGCTCACGGAGAAGGTTCGCCGCAAGCCGTTCTCGGTCGTCCTCTTCGATGAGGTGGAGAAGGCCCACTCGGACATCTTCAACTCGCTGCTGCAGATCCTCGAGGACGGTCGCCTGACCGACTCGCAGGGCCGTGAGGTGGACTTCAAGAACACCATCATCATCATGACGACCAACCTCGGTACGCGTGATATCTCGAGTGGACTCCAGCTCGGATTCCAGGTCGAGGGTGACACGAAGACCAACTACGACCGGATGAAGCAGCGGGTCAACGAAGAGCTCAAGCAGCACTTCCGTCCCGAGTTCCTCAACCGTGTCGATGACACGATCGTGTTCCCGCAGCTGAGCATGGACGAGATCATCAAGATCGTCGATCTCTTCCTCGAGCGTCTCGATGTCCGCCTGGCTGATCAGGGCATGAAGGTCGACGTCACCGCCAAGGCGAAGGATCTGCTCGCCGAGCGCGGCTACGATCCCGTCCTGGGTGCCCGACCGCTGCGTCGGACCATCCAGCTCGAGATCGAGGACACCCTGTCGGAGAAGATCCTGTTCAAGGAGCTCGGACGCGGTCAGACCGTGAAGGTCGACGTCAAGGGTGAAGGAAAGGACGCTGAGTTCACCTTCGAAGGCATCGAGACCGAGAGCCTGAAGCCCGCTGAGGATGTCGACAGCGAACTCGCAGGTTTGAGTTCGTCCGGTTCGAGCGGGTCCTCGGAGACTTCGGCCTGATCGTTCCTCACCTTCTCGGATAACGCGTAAGAGTCCGGGGAGTCGGCAGCCAGCCGGCTCCCCGGACTCTTTCGTATCTGGACCCGGAGATGGTGTTGAATGTGGGTATGAGCTCACACGCAGGCGACTTCGACCACGAGGGGATCTCCGAAGACCACCATTCCAAGCACGAACTGCCCGGAGGCCTGTACCTGCGACGGGCGAGGACCGGCGACGTCAAAGGCATCGAGGCACTTGTTGCTCCGCTGGCCGGGGAGCGGATTCTGCTCGCCAAGGACACGGTGACGTACTTCGAGTCGCTGCAGGAGTTCTGGTTGGTCGTCGACCCGCAGCCCGATGGGTCGGAGATCCTCGCCGGTTGCGGTGCCCTGCACATCATCTGGGCTGACCTCGCCGAGGCCCGCACGGTCGCCACGTCCCCGGACTATCGAGGCAGGGGAGTGGGCAAAGCGATCATCAGACAGCTCCTCACCGATGCCCGTGAGATCGGTGTCGACCGAGTGTTCTGCCTGACCTTCGAGACCGGATTCTTCGGATCGCTCGGCTTCGAGCCGATCAAGGGCATCCCCGTCTCACCCGAGGTCTACGTCGAACTGCTTCACTCCACCGATGAGGGTGTGGCAGAGTTCCTCGATCTGGCACGGGTGAAACCGAACACCCTGGGCAACTCGCGGATGATCAAATACCTCTGAGACGGACGCGGTTCACACCTCTCACAGGCCGGTGGGGGCGATGGCGGCCGCACCACTTCTGCATTTCCAGTTGTCGCACCGCGGCCCGGGCGTCAGCGGTTCGGCAGTGCCAATCGCCCGTCGATCTGCTGTGCCAGTCCGTCGGTGATGAGATCAGAGATGAGTCGAGAGATCCTGTCCCGGTCGGCGCTGAGTTCGCGCACTCGCGCCACTGCTGCGGCCGTGGATTCGGCCAATGAGTCGAGAAGCGCCGGATCGAAGTCGGTCATCGCAGTGGTGAAGACGTCGAGGCTGACGCCGTGCCGGTCGTCCTCAGCAGCATGGGCGGCTTTGAGAGCGTCCATGATCGCTCCGCGCAGCTGGCGATCCGTGCCCGCCCACTTCTGAGTCTTCGGTTTCGTCGCCGAGGCGGGTCGGCCCAACCGGTTCCATGTGCAGATGTCCTGAAGCGGGCAGGCGGGGCAATCGGGATTGCGAGCCGTGCAGACGAGGGCCCCGAACTCCATGACACCGGCGTTCCACTCAACATGTTCATCCTCGGGCACGAGGCCGGCCGCCCAGGCAGTCTCCTTCCGGCTGGGGGAGCTGGTGGGACGTTCTCTTCCTGCGAAGAGGCGGATGAGAACCCGACGGACATTCGTGTCCAGCACGGTCGTCTTTCGGCCGAAGGCGAAGGACGAGACCGCAGCGGCGGTATAGGACCCGATGCCCGGCAGCCGTTCGAGTTCTTCGGTCGTTTCGGGAACCCGGTTGTCCAGGTTCGCAGCGATGACTTCGGCGGCCTCCTGCAGCCGCAGGGCCCTGCGCGGATAGCCCAAACGGTCCCAGGCGTGGAGGACCTCGGAGGTCGGCGCGGCAGCGAGATCGGCCGGGGTCGGCCACATCTGCATCCAGGCACGCCACCGTGGTTCCACCCGGGCGACAGGGGTCTGCTGAGACATGATCTCGCTGACGAGGATCGCCCAGGCGCTCGTGTTCGGAGCCCTCCACGGCAGGTCGCGGGCGGCTTCTTCGAACCAGGCGATGACCGTGTCCTGGACCCGTCTGAGCACAGGCTCCGTCACCTCGGGAAAGGCGGCAGAAGGCCCGGCGGAATCGGATTCGGAACCGGCTCGGTGTGTCATTTGGATGCTCATTCGCAATTGCCTAGGCTCAAAGCGATGACTCCTTCCAATCGTGGTTCGCAGCCGAGCAGAGCTGCCGGGCAGCCCCGCCAGTCTAGCGGGAAGTTGCCTGCTCACGTGTACCGCAGACGCCGCATCACGCTCGCTGTGGCCGGCCTCCTCGTCGTGGCACTCCTGGTGCTCGGAATCGTCGGCATCGTCACCGCCATCGGCGGCCGCAGTGATGGATCGGACGAGGTCGCCGCCGAGGAGACGACTCCGGCCGAATCGACGACGGCGGCCCCGGTGCCCGATAAGCAGGCGGCGAGCGGAAAATGCCCGGAGGACCAGGTCTCGCTGAAGGCGAAGGTCGATCCGAATTCCGTGAAGGACGGAAAAGAACCCGAATTCGGCATGGTCATCGAGAACGGACACTCGGCCACATGCCTCATCGAGGTCGGCACCGACAAGCAGGAGTTCATCGTCGAAAAAGACGGCGACGTTGTGTGGTCGTCGACGTACTGTGCGGCCGCGAAAGACGAGAATGCAGAGGCGTCCACTGAGTTCGCACCGCAGTCGGAGAAGACCGCGAAGCTCAAGTGGAACCGGATCAAGGTCGACAAGAACTGCAACCGCGAAGACGACGACTTCGCTCCCGGTGACTATGAGCTCATCGTGAAACTCGACGACAAGAAGAGCGAACCGACTGAGTTCACGCTCGAGAAGAGCGCCGCCGAAAAGGCCAAGGAGAAGAAGGCCGCGGAGAAGAAGAGGGCCGCGGAGGAGAAGAAGAAAGCCGACGAAGAGAAGAAGTCGGAGCAGGACTCCGGAGAGAAGGACTCCGGCGAGACGCAGTCAGAGGAACCGCAGGACTGAGCAATCAGGCCCCGCGGTAGGAGCCGACTCCCCACGAGTTGCCATCGTGGTCGCGGAAGTCGAACTCGCGGCCGCCGTGGTCTTGAGTCGCCACCGGTCGAACGATCGCATGCCCCAGGTCGACGATCTCCTGGTAGAGCCGGTCGACTTCGCGTTCGGTGTCGACGACGACGTAGATCGAGCCGCCGCCCACCGCGTCGAGCGCCGATCCGTCGTGGCGGACCGAACCGAACATGATCCCGCCGTTGTTACCGAGCGCGAATTCGGCATGCTCGACGAGCGCCGGGTCCTGCTCATTGCGTACGAGCAGTCTTTCGGTGAATCCGAGCGTGACCAGCAGCTCGATCGTCGCTGCCGCATCGGTGGTCCGGAATGCTGGAAATACTGTCGTGGTCATGACACCAGGATGCGCCAAAACCGTGCGAAAGTCCCGAACTTTCTCACTTCTGTTCCCGCAGGGCGCCATTTGTCAGCATGAGTTCGACGGCCCCGGCGATGTGTTCGCACTCGTCGACTTTCATCTTCTCCGGCGTCGCCACATTGGTCATCGCGCCCTTGGCCACGACGGCATGGGTGATGCCCAGACGTTTGGCTTCGTTGAGGCGTTGGCCGAGATTGGGGACGTTGCGGATCTCGCCGGACAGGCTGACCTCGCCGATCGCGACGAGGTGGCGAGCCAGCGGCTTGCCGAGCAGCGCCGAAGCCAGGGACATGCAGATCGCCAGATCGCTGGCCGGTTCCGACAGCTTCGCTCCGCCGACCGTGGCGGTGAAGACATCGCTCTTGGCGAGGTTCGCCTGTGAGACGTTCTGGCTGAGCACGGCCAGCATCATCGCCACACGTGAGGAGTCGACTCCGGAGACGGACCGGCGGGACTGACCGCCGGCGGATTCGGTGATGAGCGATTGGACTTCGACGAGCAGCGGACGCTTGCCCTCCTGCGTCACGGTCAGGCAGGTGCCGGGCGGGTTCGCCCCGCTGCGCGAGAGGAACAGACCCGAGGGGTCCTCGAGACTCTTGATCCCGTTCTCCTCCATATCGAAGCAGCCCACATCGTCGGTGGGGCCGAAGCGATTCTTCACCGCTCGCAGCATGCGGAGCCGAGAATGCCTCTCACCTTCGAAGGTGCACACGACATCGACGAGGTGTTCGAGGAGGCGAGGGCCGGCGATAGTGCCGTCCTTCGTGATGTGGCCGACGAGCACAGTCGGCAGAGATCGGGCCTTGGCTTCTCGGATGAGGGCGGAGGCGACTTCGCGGACCTGGGTGACTCCGCCGGGGATGCCTTCGACCTCGGAAGAGGCCAAAGTTTGGATCGAGTCGACGACGAGCAGCTCCGGCTGTTCGGCCTCGATCATTCCCAGCACCGAACCCAGATCGGTCTCGGCGGCGAGGAGCAGCGAGTCGGCCAGGGCGTTAATCCGTTCGGCGCGCAGCCGCACCTGGCCGGCGGATTCCTCACCGGTGACATAGAGGACCTTGACTCCGAACATCGCGATCTTCGCAGCGACGTCGAGCAGCAGCGTTGACTTGCCGACACCGGGTTCTCCGGAGAGCAGGACGACCGCGCCGGGCACGATGCCACCACCGAGCACCCGATCGAACTCGGGGACGAACGTCGATCTCGCCTGCGCGAGCGTCGAGTCGATCTCGCTGATCGGCTTCGCTGCGCTGGATTTCTTGACCTTCGTCTTCACCTTCGACGAGTTCGCACCCTTTTCTTCAAGGGTGCCCCAGGCCTGGCATTCGGGGCAGCGTCCCAACCATTTGACCGTCGAATAGCCGCATTCCGAGCATGTGAAAGACATACCGCAATTCTGGCACGGACCACTGACATGAGATTCCTTGCTCGAGAGACCGTCTTCAACAACAGGGAGCCGGCCGGTGTGCGCTGCAGCGGGGGAGTCCGGAGAACGCAGAGGGGCGCCCGACGATGAGTTCGTCGGGCGCCCCTTGCCGGCAGAGTGCGGCAGCCAGGTCAGTCGAGCGTGGTGAGGATTCGGGGACCATCCTCGGTGATGGCGATCGTGTTCTCCGAATGGGCACCATTCGAACCGTCGGCCAGACGCAGGGTCCAGCCGTCCTTGTCGACGGACAGCTTCTTCGACGTGAACGACCACCACGGTTCGATGGCCAGGGTCAGTCCTGGTTTGAGGACCAGTCCGCGACCGCCCTTGCCGCGGTTGGGCACGTGCGGATCTTCATGCATCGTGTGGCCGAGGCCGTGCCCGCCGAAGTCGAGGTTGACGGGGATGCGGTGGGCATCGGCGACGTCACCGATGGCCTTCGAGATATCGCCGAGGCGGTTGCCGGCTTGGGCGGCACCGATTCCGGCTTCGAGGCCGGCCCAGGTGGTGTCGATGAGGCGCTGGTCCTCATCGCTGCCGTCGCCGACGACGACGGAACGGGCGGCGTCGGCGACCCAGCCGTCGATGGACACGGCGAAGTCGAGGGTGAGCAGGTCACCGTCCTTCATCACGTAGTTGTGCGGTTTGCCGTGGAGGACGCCGTCGTTGACGGACAGGCAGATGACATTGCGGAAGGGGCCGGAGCCGAATGACGGAGCGTAGTCCCAGTAGCAGGACTTCGCTCCGGCGTCATCGATGAGCTTCCGCGCGGTCTTCTCCAGGTGCATGATGTCCATGCCCGGTTCTGCGATCGAGGTCAGCTCGGCCAAGGTCTTCGCGACGAAACGGCCGGTCACCGCCATCTTGTCGATCTCGGCGGGCGTCTTCAGCTCAATCACAGGGGTCTCCTTAAATGAGGTGCGGGGTTTCAACGGCGTTCACTGGTCCAGACTCGATTTTAGTCCTCGGCAATGCCGAAGTCGCGGCCGCACCCGGATCTGTGGGCAAGCAGACAGTCGCGCGGCGCCTCCCTCCCGACTCGCTCGGTCAAGGGTTGGCAGCAGATAGCCATTCGTGGACGGGGTGATATCTGCGCCAGCCCTTGGACGAGGCAGGCGGTCGGCGACGGTCCCTCAGAGGAACTCGACGCCCTGCGCCAGCGGCAGCTCGCCGGAGTAGTTGATCGTGTTCGTGGCCGGACGCATATAGGCCTTCCACGAATCCGAACCCGACTCGCGTCCGCCGCCGGTCTCCTTCTCACCACCGAAGGCACCGCCGATCTCCGCACCGGAGGTGCCGATGTTGACGTTGGCGATTCCGCAGTCGGAGCGGGAGAGGAACTTCTCGGACTCGGCGAGTTCGGCAGTGAAGATCGCCGAGGACAGGCCCTGAGGCACCCCGTTGTGGATCTCGAGCGCCTCATCGAGATTCGAATACGTGACGACGTAGAGGATCGGGGCGAAGGTCTCCTCCTTGACCACGGCGGTCTGACTCGGCATCCGCACCACTGCCGGTTCGACGTAGTGGGCGTTCGGGCGTTCATCGGCGAGCACCCGGCCGCCTCCGCAGAGGATCTCGCCGCCCTCTGCCTCTGCCTGTTTGAGGGCCGCCTGCATCGCCTCGTACGAACCCGAATTGATGAGCGGTCCCACGAGCACTCCGTCATCGGTCGGCGATCCGATGCTCAGCGTCTTGTACGCGGCGACGACCTTGGCGACGAACTCGTCGGCGATGGACTCGTGCACGATGAGCCGCCGCAGCGTCGTGCACCTCTGACCGGCCGTTCCGGCGGCCGCGAAGACCACTCCGCGCAGTGCCAGGTCGACATCGGCGCTCGGGGCGACGATGGCGGCGTTGTTGCCGCCGAGCTCGAGCAGGATCTTGCCGAAGCGCTCGGCCACAACGGGGCCGACCTCGCGACCCATCCGCACCGATCCCGTCGCCGAGACCAGGGCCACGCGGTCATCCCGGACCATGACATCGCCGATGTCCCGACCGCCGACGAGGACAGGCGCGAGATTCTCCGGTGCCCCCACCTCGGCGGCGGCCCTGACCAGCAGGGACTGTGCCCCCAGCGCTGCGAGCACGGCGTTCTCCGAGGGCTTCCACACAACCGCGTCACCGGCCACCAAGGCCAGAGCGGTGTTCCATGAATAAACGGCCACCGGGAAGTTGAACGCGGAGATGACACCGACGACGCCGAGGGGATGCCACGTCTCCATGAGCCGGTGACCCGGCCGTTCGCTGGGCATGGTCTTGCCCCACAGCTGCCGGGACTGACCGAGTGCGAACTCACAGATGTCGATCATCTCCTGCACCTCACCGGCCGCCTCCGAGGGGGTCTTGCCGGCTTCGACGGTGATGATCTTCGCCAGATCGTCTTTGTGCTCGCCGAGCAGCTGTCCCCACCGCTGCACCAGCTGACCGCGGACGGGAGCGGGCACGTCCCGCCAGGTCTCGAACGCAGTCTGGGCTGCAGCGATCTTGTTCGCCGCCGTCTGCGCGGTGTCCGCCGCGATCGTGCCGAGGTCCTGTCCCGTGATGGGAGAGCGGGCCGGAAGGCTCGCCGAGGCGGCCGATCCCTCAAGCACGGATGCCTCCACTCCGCAGGCGCTAAGCCCTGAGGTGAGGAGGTCGGTGATGGTCTGATCGGTGGGCAGTGCGGTCATTGCTGTCCTTTCGTCATCTGCTGTGTCGATCGGCGGCTTGGCCGGTCGTCGGTGTTCCGTCGTCGTGGGGAGGTCGGGTGTGAGGGGCGGGTGTGCGAGGACTCAGATCACATTGAGCTCCTTACGCAGCCCGGTGGTGGTGAAGCGTCGTTTGTCCATGGGAGTCACATCGACGAAGGGGGTGCGGCCGGTCATGAGGTCGGCGACGACCTCTCCGACGGCCGGGCCCATGAGGAAGCCGTGGCCGGAGAACCCGCAGGCGTAGAAGAATCCCGGCCTCTCCTCGGCCTCGCCGATGAGGGCATTGTGGTCGGGCGTCATCTCGTACAGTCCCGCCCACCCGTGTTTCGCTTCGACATCGCCGAGTTCCGGGGTGCGGGCGTCGATGTGCTCGGCCAGGGTGGCCAGCCAGTTCGGGTCGCGTTTGTCGTTGAAGGACCAGTCATCGACCTCATCGGGGCAGCCGAACAGCAGCCCGGCCCCTTCCGGGTGGACGTAGTAGCTGGTGGAGAAGTCGATCGTGAAGGGCATCCGCGAGGTGTCGAAGTCGACGGGTTCGGAGACCATGATCTCCCGCCGCAGCGGCTTGACCGGCAGATCGACCCCAGCCATGTCCCCGATGGGGCCCGACCAGGCTCCCGCCGCGACGACGACCTGTTCGCAGCTGATCGTGCCCTGATTCGTGATCACCGAGGTGGCCCTGCGGTCCGTCCCGCCGTCGGTGTCGAATCCGGTGACTTCGCAGTTCTTGACCACCGTGACCCCGCGCTCGCGGGCGGCGGTGACGAAGCCTGCGACGACGGCCTCGGGGGTGCAGTGACCGTCGCCGGGATTGAACGCCCCGGCCACCAGCCCTTCGGTGTTGACGAACGGGGCCAGCTCGGCCACCTCGGCGAGGGTGAGCATCCGCGAATCCAGGCCCATCCGCTGCTGGAGGGCCACATTGTCGGTGAACGCGCGCACGTCGTCATCGTTGTCGAGGAGGAACAGGTAGCCGTTGCTGACCAGATCGATGTCGACGCCGAAATCGGTCTCGAAGTTCCGCAGCACGTCGAGCCCGCGGGCGGCCAGGGCGATGTTGACCTCGTCGGAGAATTGGCAGCGCACCCCTCCGGCGGCTTTCGACGTCGATCCGGCTCCGGGGGTGTCGCGTTCGACGATGATGATGTCGCTGACTCCGCGTGCGGCCAGGTGGTAGGCGATGGCCGCTCCCATGACGCCGGCGCCGATGATGACCACGGAGGCTTCGGCGGGCAGGGCTCTCGACGTGTCGGGGACCCCGTCGGTGTTCGGGGCGGTGGTCGATGCGGTGGGGGATTCCACGGTTCACCTCGCTGTCTGCTGCCGGGGCGACCGTCATTGGGCGCCCAGGAAACGGAGAGTGCCGACGGCGATGTCGGCGTTTGTGTCTTGACTTCATTGTGGTTGCCATCACACTTAAGAACAAGGGAGAGTTTGTGAACACTGCGTTCAAGAAACCTAAAGACAAGGGGGTGCTGCCATGACATGGACGCTCGGACAGCTGCGCACGTTCGTCGCTGTGGCCGAACTCGGGTCGATGACGCGGGCGGCCGACCACCTCGGCTACAGCGTCGGTGCGGTGTCCCAGCACATCTCGGCGCTGCGCCGGGTCGTCGCTTCCGACCTGTTCCGCAGGCGCGGTCGCGGGCTCGTCCTCGCTGAAGCCGGGCGCACTCTGCTGCCCCGGGCCCGGAACATCCTCGCCGCTCAGCAGCAGGCGGAGATGGCGATGCTCGGCCGGGACTTCCGCAGCGAGGCCATCGTCACCCTCGGAGTCTTCGGATCGGCGTCGACGACGGCGCTGCCGAAGGTGGTGCGGGCGCTGGCCGAGCGTCATCCGCATATCGAAGTCCGGGCGCGGGAGATCAATGTCGAGACCATGTCGGCGGCCGTCATCGACGGGGTCATCGATCTGGGGATCGGGATCAACTACCCGGCCGCGCCGCTGCCGCCGATGCGCGGGCTGCGCTGGGCGGCGGTGGCGGACGAGGACTTCGGCATCGTCGTCCCCGCGGGGACGACGCGGCCGAGCGATGACGATCTGGCCGAGGCCGACTGGATCCTCCCACCGGCCGAGGAGCTCTTCGGCCGCGCGATGCGGTTGGCCACCTCGGCGCTGGGAATCGATGCGAAGGAGACCCACATCGTCACGGACACCGCGGTCGCGTTGGCGCTCGCCGGGACCGGGCTCGGCCTGACCTTGGCAACGCCGATCATGATGTCGTTGGGCGGGCCCGACGTCGACCTCCACCCGGTCGCCGAGGCGGGCGGACGCGAGATCATCGTGCTGACTTCCCCGGACCCCAGCGACCCGGTCCGAGCCGTCGCCGAGGTGGTCACCGAAGTCTTCGCCTGAGGTTCCGGCCTAGGATGAGGGCATGAGCTTCGACCATCAGTGGAACAAGGTACGCAGGGCCAACCCCGATCATTCGGCGAACTACGCGCAGCGGTGGCGTGATCTCGCGGCCGCCGGGCACGACATCGGCGGTGAGGCTAGGTTCGTCAACGCCATGGCTCCGCGGGGATCGCGCATCCTCGACGCCGGCTGCGGAACCGGACGGGCCGGCGGACAGCTCATCGACGAAGGGCACACCGTCTTCGGCGTCGACCTCGACGAATTCCTCATCTCCGTCGCCGAGGACGATTTCCCCAGCGGGGAATGGCGCACCGGCGACCTCGCCGACTTCGATTTCGCCGGTGCCGGGATCACCGAGATCGACGTCGCCTTCTGCGCCGGAAACGTCCTGTCCTTCCTCGATCCCGCCTCCCGGCGGCAGACCCTGGGCAACATCAAGTCGACCCTCAAGCACGGCGGTCGATTCGTGTCCGGCTTCGGTGCCGGACGCGGGTACGATTTCGACGACTTCATAGAGGACGTCAAAGCCACGGGGATGTTCGTCGATCAGAAGTTCTCCACCTGGGAGCTGCGTCCCTTCGAAGCTGACAGCGACTTCCTCGTCCTCATCGCCGAAAGGCTGTGAGCCGGTCGATTCGCAATTGCGGCAGAACTAAGCTGGGATCGGCCTGTACTGCGGATCACCTGAAGGAGAACGACCATGATCTTCATCGTCGTAAAATATGACGTGAAACCCGAAAGCGTCGAGAAGTTCCCCGAAGCGGTGCGGGCCTTCACCGAGGCCGTGCGGGAAGAGCCCGGCAACCTGTGGTTCGAATGGTCGAAGAGCCTGGAGAACCCGAACGAGTTCGTGCTCGTCGAAGCGTTCACCGACGAAGGTGCCGAACCTCATGTCAAGAGCGACCATTTCGCCGCCGGTCTCGAAGCCATGCGCCCGCACCTGGCCACGACGCCGAAGATCATCTCCCGCAAGATCGACGGCGAAGGCTGGGACGAGATGGGCGAACTCAAGATCGACTGAACCCCTTCCAGACCTTCATCCCGGGTCGACCGAGCACATAGACTTCTGCCATGGCGACCAAAGCGCAGAACATCGCATCGATCGAAAAGGCCCTCGGCGAGCCATGGGCAGACACCCGTGGTCGTTTGGAGGCAGCCGGGGGAGCGTCGGCGAGTCACAAAGAACTCGCCGACGCTCTCTTTCCCCAGTTCGACGGCAGAGTCGACAACCACGGCTGGTGGGTCCAAGGCGCCGTCGTCGCCTATGAGCAGGAGATCGGACGCCGCGTCCCCGGCCAGCGCGCCGACGGCACCTTCGACGTCGCCGTCTCCCGCACCATCCCCGGCGATCGTTCCGCACTCATCGAAAAATTCGCGTCCCTCGTCGACGACACCCTCAACGAGGTGGCCCTCGACGCCGATCCCCGCACCTCGGAGACGGCGAAGCGCTCCTTCTGGCGAGCGAACCTCGACGGCGGCATCAAGGTCGAAGCCGCCGCTGAGACGAAGAGCGAAGACAAAACCCTCTTCGTCCTCACCACGTCGAAGCTTCCCAGCCCCGAAGCCCTGGAGGAATGGCGGGCCTTCGGCAAGGGCCTCCTCAAACAGCTCTGAGTCGCGCCATATCCGCGTCGCCTCACCCGATGATCGGGTTCCAGACTCCGAGCATGTGAGCCGCACCGATCGCGACCGCGCAGACGGCCAGACTGAGAAGCACCGCCACGACATCTCGGACCGCGAACTTCGACCGCCTGCGCCACGTCCGTCCAGGACAACCGAATGCCCGACCCTCCATCGCCATCGCCAAGGTCGTCGCCCGGCGGATCGAGACCACGAGCAGGACGAACACCCCGCTGAAGAGGCTACCCGTGCGTCGCAGAAGCGAACCTCCGGCGACACCGCGCGCACGGCGAGCCATCGCCAGCACCTGCCACTCACTGACCAACAGTCCGAGCAGGCGTGAGGCCGCGAGAACCGAGACGACGACGACCTCTGGCAGGCGCAGGTGCTGAATGAGCGCATCGGCGAGGTCACGCGGATCGATCGTCGACGCGAGCACGATGAGCGGGATCGCCAAGGCGAGGGCACGGACGAAGATCGCCGCAGCCGCGGCCAGGGACCCCGTGGTGAACAGAATCGGACCGAAGTCGACGACCACATCCCCGGTCTTCTCCGCCAACAGAGCAGTGCCCCAAGCGGCGAGCAGAGCGCCGGCGGGCAGGAACCACAGCCGCTTGGCCGCGGCCACCAGATCGAGTCCGGTCGCCGGCAGCGCCAGCACTGCTGCCAGCAGCACCACCCCGGCAGAGACCAGATCGATGCTCAGCAGCGCCCCGACCATGAGGATGAGAGCGACTGCGATCTTCGTCAGCGGATTGCACCGAGCCAAAGCGGTCGAACGCACCACGGGGATGAGCTGCCCCGGATCCTGTACCGCGACCTCGGGGGAGTGGCGAACGTGCTCATCGAGGCCCTTACTCACCGCGCTCACCCGCCCTGACATGCGAATCCGACTTATTGCCGTCGGATCGCTCTTCATGGCCGCGGTCGCCGAGCTCGAGGAGATCGGCGCCGATGGCCTCGAGGAACGCCAGATCATGGCTGACCGCCACCACTGCGGAACCGTGATCCAAGGCATCGAGGAACATCTCCACCAACCCCGCCCACGTCAGCGCATCCTGACCGAAGGTCGGCTCATCGACGATGAGCACCCGGGGCCGGGGAGCCAGCATCGCCGCCACCGACAGGCGACGCTTCTCCCCACCGGAGAGACTCTGCGGATGAGCCTGCGCCAAACCGGTGAGACCGAGACCCGCAAGAAGCTCATCCACCCGTGCCTGCGACTCGGCGGCAGACCACCCGGCCAGCCGGGGACCCAGCTCGAGTTCGGCCGCCACGCTCGAGGTGAGGAACTGGTGGGCCGGTTCCTGGAAGACCATCCCGATGCGCGCCGCCAGCTGCTTCGACGGCCACGCGAACGGTCGGGGCCGTTTGGCTCCTTCCCGCAGGGCCGCCTCGGCGAGGACCTGCCCGGAGAATTCGGGCAGCAGGCCCGCCAAGGTCAGGGCCGTGGTCGATTTGCCTGCCCCATTCGCACCGATGATTCCGAGGGCCTGACCGGCGCTCAGGCTCAGGTCCAGTCCGGTCGCGGCGGGGGTGGCCATGCGCGGTCGAGCAACGCTGAGCCGATCTGTGCGTAGCAGAACCTCGCCGAGGCGGCCCGACGTCCCACCGAATCCCTCGGTTCCGCCTCGGCGCGGGGTGGGGGAGTCCTGCGGCATCCAGATGCCGCAGCCGATGAGCGTTTCGGTCAGGTCCGGATCGGTGAAGATATGCTCGGGCGGACCTTGGGCGACGATCCCGTCACCGCCCAGCACGATGACACGGTCGACGTGCTCGGTCCACAGCTCCACCCGGTGTTCGACGACGAGCATGGTCGCCTGTGTCTCGGCCTGCACGGTGAGCACGGCATCGCGGACCTCGGTCGCCGAGGCGGGATCGATATTGGCCGTCGGTTCGTCGAGGACGATGACCTCCGGGGCCATCGCATGGATTCCGGCCAGAGCCAGCCGCTGCTTCTGCCCACCGGACAGGGCAGCACTCGGATGCTCCGGGGCCAGATCGAGTCCCAACGCATGCAGGGACTCGGGGACCTGAGCCTCGATGACCTCGGCCGGGAGTCCGAGGTTCTCCATCCCGAATGCCACATCATCACCGACGCGGGAGAAGATCACCTGCGAATCGGGATCTTGGAGGACCAGCCCGGTGCTGCCTCGGCGAGGATCCGGTTTCTCTCCGCCGACGAGGAGTTCACCGGTGGCCTCACCCGATTCCTCGGGCAGGACACCGGCGACGGCGTGGAGGAACGTCGATTTCCCCGCTCCGGAGGCGCCGAGCAGCAGCACCTTCTCTCCGGCCGCGATCTGCAGGTCGAGCGGACCGACGGCCGGCGCGTCACGGTCGGTGTGCGTCCATGAGAAGCCGGCGGCCGTGATCGGCAGCGCCATCAGCGACGGCCGGAGGCGAAGGAGCTCAGAGCTCCGGTGGCCGCGATCGCCCGGTATGCGTACCAGGCGCCGATCCCGGAGATGACGAGGCCGGAGACGATCGCGCAGACCGCATAGATCGCCTGGAACCCGAACTGCCATTCGGCGTTGTACATGATGTTCTCGCTCACGGCCATGAACGCCGCGGCCAGCACACCCGAAGCGGCGGTGACCCACAGGGTGAAGCGTTTGTACCCGAAGGCGGCGAAGACGAGTTCGGCACCGAGGCCCTGCAGCAGTCCCGAGAGCAGAACGGTCGCCCCGAAGTGGGAGCCGAGCACGGCTTCGACGATCGCGGCGATGAGTTCGCACAGGAGTGCGGCACCGGGTTTGCGGATGATGGCACCGGCCAGCGGACCGGCCAGCACCCAGAGTCCAGCGATGAGGCCGATCGACGGCGGGAATGCTTGGAAGGCGAGTTCGAGAACCTTCCAGCTCAGCGCGAGCACCCAGAAGACGAGTCCCACGGCGATGCCGAGCACGGCGGTGGTGACATAGTCGACGACCCGCCACTGCTTGGTCTTCGGCGCCGCGGTGAAAGCCTGCGCGCGGGCGGGGGTGGTGGTCGGCGCGGTGGTATTCGGCATTGTGCCTCCTCATATCAAGGAGGGGTGAAGAGTCTCGACTTCCTTCGGCGGTACTGACCGCATCAGGTTCGAGGGTCTGCAGCTTCTTCTGCACTCTCAGCGCCCCTGACGGCGCTCCCCTGTCGTAGCCACCACTGTACAACAGGGGAGCGACGCGGAGGCTGGGATCGGAAACGACGCGGAGTCCGGGGTCGGTCATCGAGGATTCACTTCCCGTTTCCCTTCCCGTCGACGGTCCTCGAACGACCGGACACTACTGGTCAGTAGGAATAGGCGGGTGAATACGCATCGACTGAAGAGACCGCTCAGTGTGCCCTGTCCGCCGCCACCCTGCTCGCCGCTCTGGTGGCGGCCCCGGTGCCCGTGCGTGCCGAACCATCTCTCGGCTCGGGCGGCCCGAGTTCGACCGCGAGCCAGGACCCGACGGACACACCCGCCGAGGTGGATGCGGGGAGTGAAGCGATCACCGATCCCGTACTGCAGGTCGGAGCCGACTCGACGACGCGCAACCTCTCGTGGATGAGTGAGAACTCCGGCGGGGGAGAAGTCCAGTGGGCGCCGGTCAATGAACTCGAGGGAGGCGAACTTCCCGCCGACGCGGCAGCGGCTCAGACCACGGACTCCGGTCTCGCCACCGACCTCAAACGTCACTTCAACCATGCGAGCATGACCGACCTGGAACCCGACACCGACTACGCCTACCAGGTCGGCAGCGACGAGGACGGGTTCACCGAGGTGCAGCAGTTCACCACAGGATCGTCTGGAGGAGATGACGAATTCCTCGTCTTCGGCGACCCCCAGGTCGGCGCCGGAGGCGGAGACCCCGACGACGCCACCGGCTGGGACCGGACCCTGTCGACGGCCGTGGCCACTGCCGACGACCCGAGCTTCTTCTACTCCTTGGGAGACCAGGTCAACTCCGCCGGCAACCAAGAGCAGTGCGCGCAGTACCTGGCCCCGGAAGCAACCCGGACGATCCCGCAGGCGACCACGATCGGCAACCACGATGTGTCTTCGAAGGCCTACGAACAGCACTTCAACCGACCCAATGTCAGCCAGGATCACGGCGGCGGAGGCATCATCACCTCCGGCGGCGACTACTGGTTCATCGAAGACGGAGTCCTGTTCCTCAACATCAACTCGAACAGTCCGGACTTGGACGCCCACGCCGAGTTCATCGACGAGGTCGTCGCCGAACACGGTGGCCAGGCACGATGGACTGTGCTGGGATTCCACCATTCGATCTATTCGACGGCAACACATTGGAACGATCTCGATGTGAAGCGGCTGCGGAAGGCGATCCCACCGGTCGCGGCCCGCAATGACATCGACCTCGTCGTCTCCGGCCACGACCACATCTATAACCGCACCTTCCTCATGGACGGGGAGGGCAAGCCCGTCGAGGGCTCCGAAGCGGGAGCCGAGGAGGAGAAGGAAGACGGGCAGACGCTCTACCTCACGCTGACCTCGTCATCGGGATCGAAGTTCTACAACTACGTTCCCGGCCTCGACTGGGAAGGCAAGAGCGTCCACAACGACGTGCCCGCCTTCACCCGAGTCCGCGTCAGCGACGAAGCGCTGCGGGCGACGACCTATGAGGTGCCCGCTGGGGGAGCGTCGGCCGATGGCGAACGGGCGGAAGCGCAGGCAACAGCCGAGCAGATCGACGATGTCGAACTCAGGCGCGCCGAGGCGGACGACCCCGCCCCGGGCGCCGAGGCAGAAGCGGCCGAGGCGAACGCCGCAGGGACGAATGATGATGCGGGTTCCTCCGGGACCGCCTCGGCGGGTGGGGATGGAGACCTTCCCCGCACCGGCGGCGGGCTCAGCTGATTGCCACAGCCTTGCTGATCGGCCCGACGCTTCGCATCAGCTCGGTACCACCATGACCGGGCCTCCGGCGTGATTGAGTACTCCGCGCGAGACCGATCCCAGCAGGGCGCTGCGGATCCGTCCGCGCCCGCGGGTGCCCATCACCGTCAGCTGAGCGCGCGAACTGATCTCGACGAGGGTCTCGGTCGGATCGCCGACCGGCACCGAGTTGGTCACCGTCAGGTCCGGGAACTGCTCGGACAGCGTCGCGGCCTCCTTCTCCAGACCTTCGGCCAGCTGCTTCTTCCGTCGCGCGGTGACCTCGGAGCTGAGTTCGAGATCGGGGTACCAATAGAGCCACTCCTCACCGGCCGGCAGCACCACGACGAGTTCGAGCTCCGCTCCGCGTAGGGTCGCCTCGGCGGCTGCGGTGAACATGGCGACCCGACCGGTCTCGGACCCGTCGACCGCGACGACCACCGGGCCAGTGTCCGCGGACGCTGAAGTCGACCGTTCGGCAACAACGATCGTCGGGCAGTGAGCATGCGCCGGCAGGGCCGTGGACACGGAGCCGAGGACGCGGCCCATGAAGCCGCCGCGCCCGCGGGCGCCGACGATGACGACTTCGGCATCGGCGCTGAGAGTCACGAGCGCACCGGCGGAGTTGCCGGGTTCGGTGCGGAAGGACGTCTCACCGGGGTAGTCGCGCAGAAGGTCGACCGCCTCGGCGAGGGTCTTCTCCGCTTGCTTCCTCGCCTTCTCGTCTTCCGGCTCGCTGGGGATGGAGGCCATATTCGGGTAGATCATCGTCGGCAGCTCATAGGCGGTGACGACGGTGAGAACGGTTCTGCGTCGTTCGGCTTCGATGGCGCCGTAGCGGACGGCTTGGGCGGCGAGTTCGGAACCGTCGAAGCCGACGAGGACACCGAGTTCGAGGTTCAGGCCGGATTCGGACGGATTGGTTTGAGCAGACATCTCGCACCTCTCGATCGGGGCCAGAACAACCCAGACGCCGACGACGGCCCCGACAGACGATATCGTCCGCGTCGCCTTCAGTCTACCAAGCAAATTCTACGGACTGTAGAAAAAGTCCGGAGGTGAGAAGCTTCGTCTCACCCGGGCGCGCCCGTGGCTCAGACGCGGAAGCCCAGGTGGGCCAGCGCGATGCGCAGAATATGGTCCTGGCCGTAGCAGAGCTCGCCGACGATATCGGGGCGCAGAGTCTCCTCGGGGGTCAGCCAGTCGAGGCTGAGGGCATCGGCCCGCGGAGTGCATTCGCCGCGGACCTCCATGATGAAGCACATGGCGATCGCGTGCTGGCGCGGATCATGGAGGAGGGCCGAACCCTCGGTGGGGAAGTATTCGGCGATGTGGAACGGGCTGATCGCCGGCGGAATGACCGGCAGCGCCATCGGGCCGAGGTCGTTCTCGGCGTGACGCACCAGCGCGGTGCGGATCGTCTCATGGAAGCGGATCCGCCCGCCCACGACCTCCCGTCCGAGGGTGCCGTCCTCGAGGCTGCGCAGCAGCAGGCCGATGCGTTCGACGTTGCCGGTCTCGCCCACCCGCACCGGGATGGCGTTGACATAGGGGATCGGCATGCGTCTGCGCAGGCGCGCATATTCCGCGTCGTCGAACCAGTTCTCGTCGAAGTCCAGGGCAGTCCGAGTCATGACCCAATATTCCCACAACCATCCCTCGCGGCAGAAGAGCATGGAGACCCCGTTGGTGAACTGGGACACGCTTCGGGTAAAATATCTTGATGTCGAGATAAATTTCCGACCGGCAGGGACCTGCCAAGTGACGTGGCCTACAGTTGTGTCAGCACTACGTGACCATTTCCGGTCAAGGACTATGAAGGGGTATCCATGATCAATCATGAAGTCCGCACCTACAAGAGCTCAGAGAACCTGGCTCGCGAAGATCAGCTCGCATGGAAGATCGCCGAGGTCGCATCCGACCCGACGCCGATCGATTCAGATGTCACCGAAATGGTCATCAACCGCGTCATCGACAACGCTTCTGTGGCTGCCGCATCCGTGCGTCGCTCCGCTCCGACCCATGCTCGCGAACAGGCCCAGACCCACCCGTTCAATCCCGGTGCCAACATCTTCGGTCTGCCGGTGAGTGACCGCTTCTCACCGGAATGGGCCGCTTGGGCCAACGGTGTGGCCGTGCGCGAACTCGATTTCCACGACACCTTCCTCGCCGCAGAGTACTCACACCCCGGAGACAACATTCCTGCCGTGCTCGCAGTCGCCCAGCACAAGGGCATCGGCGGCAAAGACCTCATCAACGGTGTGGCCACCGGCTACGAGATCCAGGTCGACCTCGTCAAGGGAATGTGCCTGCACGAGCACAAGATCGACCATGTCGCCCACCTCGGTCCCTCGGCTGCCGCCGGTATCGGCGCAATGCTCCGCCTGCCCACGGAGGTCACCTTCCAGGCCGTCCAGCAGGCACTGCACGTGACGACGGCGACCCGTCAGTCGCGCAAGGGCGAGATCTCGTCCTGGAAGGCCCACGCTCCGGCGTTCGCCGGCAAGATGGCCGTCGAATCCGTCGACCGTGCGATGCGCGGCGAGGGCGCCCCGAACCCGATCTACGAAGGCGAGGACGGCTTCATCGCCTGGATCCTCTCCGGCCCCGAAGCCCGCTACACCATCCCGCTGCCGGGCAAGGGCGAAGCGAAGCGCGCGATCCTCGACACCTACACCAAGGAGCACTCGGCCGAATATCAGGCCCAGGCGCTCATCGACCTCGCCCGCAAGCTCGGCGGACAGATCGAGGACCTGACGAAGATCAAGCGCATCGTCATCCACACCTCGCACCACACCCACAACGTCATCGGCACCGGTGCGAACGATCCGCAGAAGATGGATCCTCGTGCCAGCCGCGAGACCCTCGACCACTCGATCATGTACATCTTCGCCGTGGCCATGCAGGACCAGGGCTGGCACCACGAGCACTCATATGCTCCCGAGCGCGCCGGTCGTCCCGACACGGTCGAACTGTGGCACAAGATCGAGACCACCGAGGATCCAGAGTGGACCCGCCGCTACCACTCGATCGACCCCAACGAGAAGGCCTTCGGCGGTCGCGTGGAGATCGAATTCGAGGACGGCTCGACGCTGACCGACGAGATCGCCGTCGCCGACGCCCACCCGTTCGGTGCCCGTCCCTTCGCCCGTGCGAACTACATCGAAAAGTTCAAGACCCTGGCCGAGGGCATCGTTTCCGACTCCGAGCAGGCTCGCTTCCTCGATCTGGCCGAGAACCTCGAGAGCCTCGACGCCAAGGGCGTTGCGGAACTGAGCTTCGCCGTCGACGGACTCGAGCACAGCGGATCGAAGGGAATCTTCTGATGCTCGGCGCACAGGCAACCCCCGCCGAGCGCCGCGCCACGTTCCGCGAGCTGCTCGCCGGCGACGAGATCGTCCAGTTCCCCGGCGCCATCAACCCGATCAACGCTCAGCTCATCGAGCAGACCGGCTTCGAAGGCGTCTACATCTCCGGCGGCGCGTTCTCCGCGGCCATGGGCCTGCCCGACATCGGGCTGACCACGCTCACCGAGGTGGCCGACCACGGCCGCAATATCGCCCGAGTGACGAACCTGCCGACCTTCATCGACGCCGACACCGGATGGGGCGAAGCCATGAATGTGGCCCGCACCGTCCAGGAGTTCGAGGACGCCGGAATCTCGGGCATGCACCTGGAGGATCAGGTCAACCCGAAGCGCTGCGGCCACCTCGACGGCAAGGAGGTCGTGACCGCGGCCGAGATGTCCAAGCGCATCAAGGCCGCCGTCAAGGGACGCCGAGACGAGAACTTCGTCATCTGCGCCCGCACCGACTCCCGCGCCGGAGAGGGCCTCGACGCCGCCATCGACCGGGCGAAAGCCTACGCCGATGCGGGAGCGGACATGATCTTCCCCGAGGCGATGAGAGATCTCGGAGAATTCGAGAGATTCGCCTCGGCCGTCGACGTGCCGATCCTGGCGAACATGACGGAATTCGGAAAGAGCGAACTGTTCACCACCGAACAGTTGGCGAATGTCGGAGTCAAACTTGTGATCTACCCGGTCACGACTCTGCGCATCGCCATGGGTGCGATCAAATCGGGCCTGCAGACCATTCGGGACAAGGGCACTCAGGTGGACCTGCTCGAGGGCATGCAGACCCGTGCGGACCTGTATGACACGATCGACTACTCGGCGTACAACGAGTTCGACGCCGCAGTATTCAACTTCTCACAGGAGGGTCACCAGTGACCGAAGAAATCAAGAAGGGCCTCGCCGGTGTCGTGGTCGACACCACCGCAGTGTCCAAAGTGGTCCAGGAGACCAACTCTCTGACCTACCGCGGCTACCCCGTGCAGGAGCTCGCCGCCAAGCGCAGCTTCGAAGACGTCGCCTACCTCATCTGGAACGGCGAACTGCCCACCGAGGCGCAGCTGGCAGAATTCCAGGAACGCGAACGCTCCCAGCGTGCCGTCGATGACAAGCTCGTCGACCTCATCCTCGGCCTGCCCAAGGACTGCCACCCGATGCACGTCGTGCAGACGGCCGTGGCCTACCTGGGCGCCGTCGACCCCGAGGCCGACGCCGAGGGCGCCGAGGCGAACCTCGCGAAGGCCGAGCGTCTCTACGCCCAGCTGCCGACGATCGTGGCCATCGACCACCGTCGTCGTCACGGCCTCGACCCGATCGCCCCGACGAAGGACCTCGGCTACGCCGCGAACTTCTTCAAGATGGTCTTCGACGAAGTTCCCGCCGAGGAGGTCGTGCGCTGCTTCGACGTGTCGATGATCCTCTACGCCGAGCACTCGTTCAACGCCTCGACCTTCACCGGTCGCGTCATCACCTCGACCACCTCGGACCTGTACTCGGCGGTCGCCGGTGCCATCGGTGCGCTCAAGGGCCCGCTGCACGGCGGAGCGAACGAAGCCGTCATGGCGATGCTCGAAGAGGTCGGCACCGCCGACAAGGCGTCTGCCTGGATCGACGAGGCATTGGCCAAGAAGGCGAAGATCATGGGCTTCGGCCACCGCGTGTACAAGAACGGCGATTCGCGCGTTCCGACCATGCGCAAGGCCTTCGAGGACATGGTCGCCGTCAAGGGTGCGAACGATCTGCTCGATCTGTACAACACCTTCGAAGAGGACTTCGTCGGGCGCAAGGGCATCTACCCGAACCTCGACTATCCCTCGGGCCCGGCCTACCACCTCATGGGCTTCGACACCGAGCAGTTCACCCCGATCTTCGTGATGGCTCGCATCACCGGCTGGACCGCGCACATCTTCGAGCAGCAGGCCAGCAACGCTCTCATCCGTCCCCTGAGCGCCTACGACGGTGAGGACCAGCGCGAGGTTCCCGACAGTCGGGGCTGACCTCTCGAAAGGCAGAACACACATGAGACCAGACGGTACATACCGTCCGGTCGATCTCGAGGGTTTCGACTTCGCCGTCTCCGGTGGGGTCGGAACCCTCGTCATTGATCGGACCGAAAAGCGCAATGCGATCTCCCGGCCCATGTGGCGGGCGCTGCCGCAGATCATCGCGAACGTCGATGCCGATGATTCGATCGGCGCGCTCGTGATCACAGGAGCCGGCGGACACTTCTCCGCCGGTTCGGACATTGCCGACCTCAATGTGCCGCTCGATGATTTCTGGGACCTCAACTCCACCGCCGAGGCGGCCCTGGCGAACTCGCGGACACCGACGATCGCCGCGATCACCGGCAACTGCGTGGGCGGGGGAACGGAGATCGCCGCGGCCTGCGATATCCGCATCGCCGCCCCCGGATCGATCTTCGGCGTCACCGCAGCCAAGCTCGGACTCGTCTACCCGGCCGGACCCACGAAGCGACTGGCTCGAATCCTCGGTGATGCCTGGGCGAGGTATCTGCTCATCACGGCCTCGATCGTGAAATTCGAGACGATGGCCGAACTCGGCTTCTTCCACGAGGTCTCCGACACCCCGCTCGAGACGGCGCAGGCTCTGGGGGAGCGGATCGTGGGACTGTCCCGGCTCAGCCAGGTCGGAGCCAAGGCGATCCTCGACGGTGAACTGACCGAGGGCACACAGCCGCCTCGGTGGCTCGATGATGCCTACCGGGACGAGATCATCCGCGGCCAGGAAGCCTTCTTTGCCAAGGAGCCGCCGGAATTCGGCTTCGCCAAATCCGCATGGCAGAACGGTTCCTGAGTTCGTGGGCACGGAGTCCCGAGGAGAGGATAAACTGAGCGAATGCGCCTAGCAGTCCTCGATATCGGCTCCAACAGCGTCCACCTCCTGGTCGTCGACGCCCACGTCGGAGCACCGCCCCTGCCGGCCACCTCGCACAAGGAGGTGCTCCGGCTCGCCGAATACCTGAGCGACGACGGTTCGATCGATGCCGAAGGTCAGGAACGACTGCGTTCCTTCATCGCCGATGCCGTCGAGATCGCCGAAGACCAGGGGGCGGAGCAGATTCTCGCATTCGCCACCTCGGCGGTCAGGGAAGCTCCGAATGGGGTCAGCCTCATCGAATCGATCAACGCCCAGCTCGGGGTCACCCTCAACGTCATGTCCGGCCGTGACGAAGCACGCGTGACTTTCCTCGCCGCCCGCCGCTGGTTCGGGTGGTCGGCGGGGAAGATCCTGCTGCTCGACATCGGCGGCGGTTCATTGGAGATCGCGGCAGGTCAGGACGAGTACCCGCAGGCCGCCGTGTCGGTTCCGCTCGGAGCCGGACGCACCTATTCGGATTTCCTCCCTGACCCGGTGCCCACTGCAGAAGACATCCACCGGCTGCGCAAGCATGCCCGGGCGCAGATCGGACGCATCGCCGGCGACATCAATCGGGTCGGAGTGCCCGACCAGGTCGTCGGTTCGTCGAAGACCTTCCGCTCCCTGGCGCGCATCGCCGGTGCCGCTCCGAGCGGCGACGGAATCTATGCTCCCAGGAAGCTCTTCCGCCGCGACCTCGAAGGCATCATCGACACCCTCGCATCCCGCACCCCCGAAGAGCGGGCGACCCTGCCCGGCGTCTCCGAGGCGCGTGCCGGTCAGGTGCTGGCCGGAGCGATCGTCGCCGAGGCGGCCTTCACGATCTTCGACATCGGCGTGATGAACATCTCCCCATGGGCGCTGCGCGAAGGCATCATCATGCGCAAACTCGACCTCCTCGACTCTGCCGAGCAGTCCTCGGCGATGCGCGTGGAGACCGTCTCCGCCCTCGACTGAGCCGCCCTCACGGACCTCGCAACGCCTGCCCGTCACGCCGCGCTTCGGCCGCCGATCTCAGCAGGCTTTCGCTACCGGTCGGTATCGCCGTTCAGAATAGCCTGCTAGTTTTTGATTATTCGCCGCAGTGCGCCCTCGGCATCAACCGCTGGGGTGACAATGGTGAATGACAACAACGTCTGAAAGAAAGTGCGCTTCTGCCGATGCGAAATGGTGAGCTGTCCCCGAACTTCCGTGACCAGGCACTCGAGACACTGAAGAAGACGAGCGCGGCGGACCCGCTCGACGTCTTCGTCGTCGGTGGGGGAGTCACCGGAGCAGGATCGGCCTTCGACGCAGCCACCCGCGGACTCAAGGTCGGCGTCGTCGATGCCAAGGACTGGGCCTCGGGAACCTCGTCCCGGTCCTCGAAGCTCATGCACGGCGGACTGCGCTACCTCGAGATGCTCGACTTCAAACTCGTTGCCGAGGCTCTCAAGGAACGCGACCTGCTGCTCCAGCACACCGCACCCCATCTCGTCGAACCCGTCGCCTTCGTTTTCCCCTTCGAACACCGCCTCATCGACCGCGCTTTCATCGGCTCCGGCGTGCTCCTCTACGACACGATGGCCACTCGGCCGGGCCGCAAACGGGCCGTGCCGATGCACCGCCACCTGGGGAAGAAGGCACTGAGCTCCCACTTCCCGGGCTTGGCCGACGACGCCGCCGTCGGAGCCCTCGAATACTATGACGCGAAGGTCGATGACGCCCGCTTCGTCATGACCCTGGTCCGCTCGGCCGTGAGCTACGGGGCCGCAGCCGCCAACCACGTCTCCGTCATCGGCTACCTCCACGACGGCGACCAGGTCACCGGCGTCCACGCCCGGGACGAGATCACCGGTGAAGAATTCGACATCCATGCCCGCCGCACCATCCTCGCCGGAGGAGTCTGGACCGAAGAGCAGCAGGATCTGGCGAAGGCCGATGCCGGACTCAAGGTGCTCGCCTCCAAGGGCGTGCACATCACGGTGGCCGAGGACAAGATCAAGGCCGACCCGAACACCGGAATCATCTCGAAGACGGAGAAGTCCGTCCTCTTCGTCATCCCCTGGGAAGGCTATTGGGTCATCGGCACCACCGATACCCCGTGGAACGAAGACGTCGACGCCCCGGTGGCGACCTCGCAGGACATCGACTACCTGCTCGAACACGCCAACGCCATCCTCGCCGACAAACTCACCCGCGACGACGTCATCGGCGTCTACTCCGGACTGCGGCCGCTGCTCCAGCCGGTCGTCAAGGAGGGGCAGGCTTCGACGAAGGTCTCCCGCGAGCACACCGTGATGGAGGTCGAACCGGCCCTCGCCGCGATCGCCGGAGGCAAGTTCACCACCTACCGGGTGATGGCCGAAGACGCCGTCGACTTCGTCCTCGGCGACGATGCGAAGGACCGCCGGTCGCTCACCGAATCCGTGCCGCTGCTCGGCGCCCAGGGAGTGGGTGCGCTGCGGCGCGGCCAATCCGGGATCGCGGAGAAGTACGGCTGGGACGAAGACCGCGTCAAGCGGCTCATCCGCCGCTACGGCACCCTCATCGAGGATCTGCTCGACCTCGTTGATGAGGATCCCGAGCTCGGTCAGCCGCTGGAAGGCGCCGAACGCTACCTGCGCGTCGAGGCCCACTACGCGGCCGCAGCAGAGGGGGCCGTCCACCTCGGCGACATCCTCGAGAGGCGGATGCGGCTGAACTACGAAGCCCCGGACCGAGGCAAGAACGCCGCCGAGGCGGTCGCGGCCATCGTCGCGCCCGTCCTCGGATGGGGCGCCGATCGGCAGTCGGCCGAGGTTGAGAAATTCAACGCTCACGTCGACGCTCAGGTCGCGGCCGAGGCCACCGACGACGACGCCTCGGCGGCGGCCCTGGTCGGGGAGACTCTCCACTGAACCGTGCACAGCGAAGTGCGGAACCACAACGGAATACCGACAACTGAATATCGACCGACCCGGAGCATCCTCCGGGTCGACCATCGGCCGGAACACCCACCGGAAATGCAAACAATAGGAGTTTGTGAGATATGGGCACTATCTTCCTCTATGAGATCGCCGGTACAGCGATGCTCATGCTGCTCGGCGTCGGCGTCGTTGCCAACGTCGTCCTGACCAAGACCAAAGGCAACGGCGGCGGCTGGCTGCTGATCTCCTTCGGCTGGGGCCTCGGCGTCTTCGCCGGTGTCTTCGTCGCTTTTAAGACCGGAGCACACCTCAACCCCGCCGTGACCTTCGGCATCCTCTTCAGCGGGGCGAGCGAATACGCCGACGGCATCCCCGTCAACTTCGCCAACACGGTGGCCTACCTCGCCGCCGAACTCATCGGTGCGATGATCGGTGCAGTCCTCGCTTGGGCGGTGTACAAGAAGCACTACGACGAGGAGAAGGACGCCGGGAGCATCCTCGGCACCTTCTCGACCGGGCCGGAGATCCGCTCCTACGGCTGGAACTTCGTCACCGAAGTCGTGGCCACTTTCGTGCTCGTCATCGTCATCCTCCTGTTCGGTGGAACACCGGACAGGCTCGGACCGCTGGCAGTCGCACTGATCGTCGTCGCCATCGGCGCCTCCTTGGGCGGACCGACCGGCTACGCGATCAACCCTGCCCGTGACCTCGGTCCGCGCATCGTCCATGCGCTGCTGCCGATTCCGAACAAGGGCGGCTCCGACTGGGCTTACTCGTGGGTGCCGATCGCCGGGCCTCTCGTCGGTGCGGTGCTTGCCGGCCTGGCCTCACAGGCGTTCGTCTGAGTACGATCGCAGACAACCGACCACGATCACAGACAATCACTTCGACACAGGAGTCAGAATGAGTCAGGAAAAGTTCATCCTCGCCGTCGACCAGGGCACCACCTCGTCGCGGGCGATCGTCTTCAACCATGACGGACAGATCGTGTCGTCCGGCCAGCTCGAGCACGAGCAGATCTTCCCTCGCGCCGGCTGGGTCGAGCACGACCCGGTTGAGATCATCAAGAACACCAACGAGGCGATCGGTCAGGCCCTGACCCGGGCGAACATCAACCGCCACCAGCTCGAGGGCGTCGGTATCACGAACCAGCGTGAGACCACCGTCATCTGGAACAAGAACACCGGCGAACCCGTCTACAACGCCATCGTGTGGCAGGACGCGCGCACCCAGAAGGTCTGCGACGAACTCGCCGGGGACGAGGGACCGGACAAGTACAAGGACCGGGTGGGTCTGCCTCTTGCGACCTATTTCGCCGGACCGAAGGCCAAATGGATCTTCGACAACGTCGACGGGGTCAAGGAAGCCGCCGCGGCCGGGGACTTGCTCTTCGGCACCATGGACACGTGGGTGATCTGGAACCTCACCGGCGGCGTCAACGGCGGAATCCACGTCACCGATGTCACGAATGCCTCACGGACGATGCTGATGAACATCGACACGCTCGATTGGAACCCCGATATCGCGGCGGATATGGGCATTCCCGTCGAGATGCTGCCGGAGATCAGGTCCTGCTCGGAGATCTACGGCTACGGGGCGAAGAACGGACTCATCATCGACACCCCGATCTGCGGCATCCTCGGCGATCAGCAGGCTGCGACCTTCGGTCAGGCCTGCTTCGAGAAGGGGCAGGCGAAGAACACCTACGGCACCGGCAACTTCATGCTCATCAACACCGGAAACGAGCCGGTGGCCAGCAAGAACGGCCTGCTCACCACGGTCGCGTACAAGATCGGCGAGGACGACGCCGTCTACGCGCTCGAGGGTTCGGTGGCCGTGACCGGTTCGCTCGTCCAATGGCTGCGCGACAACTTCGGCATCATCAAGGACGCCCCCGAGGTCGAGACCCTGGCCAAGCAGGTCGAGGACAACGGCGGCTGCTATATCGTGCCCGCGTTCTCCGGGCTCTTCGCCCCGCACTGGGAGTCCGATGCCCGCGGCGTGATGGTGGGTCTGACCCGGTATGTCAACAAGAACCACATCGCCCGTGCAGCCCTGGAGTCCGTGGCCTTCCAGTCCCGTGAGGTGCTCGACTCGATGAACCTCGACTCGGGTGTCGAGCTCACCGAGCTCAAGGTCGACGGAGGCATGGTCGCGAACGAAACGCTCATGCAGTTCCAGGCTGACCTCCTCGGCGTGCCCGTCATCCGTCCCGAGGTCATCGAGACCACGGCGCTGGGCGCGGCCTATGCGGCGGGCATCGCCGTGAAGTTCTGGAACGGCGAGGACGACGTGAAGGGCAACTGGCGTGAGGACAAGCGCTGGAACCCGTCGATGGACGACGAGACGGTCGACCGTCTCTACCGCCTCTGGAACAAGGCCGTCGAACGCTCCAAGGGGTGGGTCGACGAGGACACCGAAACCCTCTACGGCTGAATTACTACCCGACGGCGGCCCAGCAACCTCGCGCGAGGT
>NZ_JAJB01000026.1:0-9452 GCF_000583215.1 Brevibacterium sp. VCM10 | reverse complement strand
CCGTCAGGTAGTAATTGGGAAGGCAAAAGCCCCCGAACTCTTCGCTCTTGGCGATGAGTTCGGGGGCTCTTCACTGGGCGGAAGCGGTGGGATTCGAACCCACGGTGCGGGGTTGCCGCACAACGGTTTTCAAGACCGTCTCCTTCGGCCGCTCGGACACGCTTCCCTCGGTTCCTCCATGCCTGTGACAGAGATGGAGCGAACCCGGCCTGCTCGACGCGAGGCCGAGCCACCATAGTTTCTCACAACCGCAACAGCATCTGCCAATTGGCCGTTTCGCGCACGGACCTCACCGGCTCGGACTGCGAACGGACTTCACCGGCTCGGGCTACGCCCGGCATCGAGGCAACGGGTCCGCGGAGGCGGTCAGTCCTTCTTGCGCTTCTTCATCCGGTTCCGCTTGCGTTCGGTACCGAGGAGATCATCGAAGACGGATCCGCCGGCAGGCTTCGAATCGTCGCCGGACTTGTCCGATGATTCGACCGGCCGTGCCGCGGCATCATCACGGCTCGTGTCCGGCCGGTCGGAGACCTGCTCACCGAATGTTCCGCGGTCGCTGCCGGAGTTCTGCGAACGCTCGCTCCATGTGTGACCGAGCTTCGGTGCGTCCTTCGGCTTGGCCGGCTGCGATCCGTGTCCGGTGCTGTCGGCATCCTCCGAGGTGGCGCCGCGCGCCGCAAAGGAGGCCGGGACTCGTCGGACCGGAGCTTCCGGTTCTTCCTCGTCGACGAATTCGTCGTCGTCAGCCGGAGCTGCTTCGGGTGCATCGTCCTGGGGCGGGACCACGGTGGAGTCCTCGACATCGTCGATGCCGGAATCCGCGACCGCGTCTACGGTGTTCTCCGCAGTATCGGCGACTTCGACTTCATCGGCTTCGGGGACGCCGGCTTCAGGCTCTGCCGTGGCCGCTTCGCCCGCTGCGCTTGTCGCAACTGGTTCGTCAGTACCGCTCGCTGCACCCGGCTCTTCGGAGCCCGATTCTCCCGAGTCCGAGTCATCGGTATCCGAGCTCGCGATCGCGGCCGCGACGGCGCCGGAGGTTCCGCGGGGTGCCGAGGCGACCGATTCCGAATCGGCAGCGGTCGACTCGTCGGCAGGTGGAGCCACGGCGAACGACTCGCTCGACTCAGTCTCCGCGTCCGATCCCTCATCACCGGCAGCAGCGCCGGCAGCACTGTCAGCAGCACCGGCCGCACCGCCAGCAACGCCGCCGTCGGCACCAGCAGCACCGGCTGCGTCACCGGATGCAGCTGAGCCCTCGGCTGCCTCGGACTCGGTCTCGCCGGATTCGGCCCAGCTGGGACGGGGCTCGGCGGCCTCCTCGGCGCGGGAGGGTTTGCCCTTGAGGACGAGGGTGAGCGTCGCCAGCGGCACGGACAGCCAGTTTGGGCGGTTGCGCAGCTCGGTGACGACCTCGACGAGAAGCCGGTCGACCAGCGCTGCTCGCAGCACGGGATCACTCAGCCCGATGCTGTCGCCACGTGCCCTCGAATATCCGGACAGCAGCGAGTTCTGCACCTGCGAGGCCCAGAGGTATTCGGGCGAATCGAAGATCGCGCGCAGCGCCCCCGGATCATTGCCGAAACCGCTGACGACCAACGAGCCGTCCTCGGAGTCGAGCGCATCGGTGCGCTGCAGACGAGCGAATCCGGCGGCGTAGTCGATGCTGCGCAGCAGAGCCACGAGGTCGAAGGCGGCCGGCTTGGGGTCCGAGTCCGTCGAGTCCGTGAACTTCACGACCGAGTAGCCATCGGTCGACGAGCTGACCACATGATCGAGCGTCAGCTCGCCGTGGATCTTCTGCAGGGTGCCGATGGTCTCGAGCCCCTGCAGCCGGGCACGATGGCCGCGCAGCTCCGGCACCAGCGAGTCCAGGGCCAGGGGCGCCCGACCCAGTGCCCAGTCGATGCGTTCGACCCACTTCTGCACCAGCTGCTTCGTCGGCTCACCAGCGCCTTCGACGACACCGAACTCAGCGGCCATGTCCGTGTGGAGCTCACCGATGCGCCGCCCCATCTCCGCTGCGTGGGCGTTGTAGGCCCCGATCGAACCGGAGTCGACGGCGCACACCGTGTTCACGGCCTCGCGCCAGGCGGGTTCGGCATCGACATCGACGTGGGAGAGCAGCGCCATCGGCGCCTCCATCTCCTGGACCTCGAACATGTCGTACCAGCGGCCCGAGCCCCAGCCGATGACCTCGGGCACGCTGCGCGACCCCGCCTCGGTGAGAAGGACGGGGATCGTCAGCGACGACGGCATTCCGTTCTCGAGGACGCGGAAGAACGAGAGCTCCATCGGCTCGTATTCGTCGTGGATGATGACGGTCGACTTGTGCTGGCCGGAGTCGGAGACCTCGATCGGGCGGATCTCGACGGGCATGACGTCCTCCGCCCCCACCGTGAGGTCACCGATCCACGGCTTCGGCGGGACCGCCTCGGCGGCGGTGTTCGTCGATCCATTCGCCGAGGCGGCCGCCCCGTTCGCGGTCACCGGGAACGGCATCGGCGCACGGTCCCGGGCCTCGGTCTTCTCCTGGCTGTGGCGCAGGGACTCGGTGGACAGCTGCCCGCCGTCGAAGACCTTGCGCTTCGTGATCGCGTCGGCCATGAGGTTGACGAAGACGGGATCGGCTGCGCCGTCGTAGACGTAGACGGTGCCGAGCGCAAGGTCGTCGACGCGGCCGATGAGGGCGTGGCGCAGGTGCATGTCCTCGGCACCGCGCAGGGTCAGGGGGATGTTGAGGCGACGCAGAGTGGGGCCGTCGCCGACGGAGATGACGGTCACGAGACCCGCAAAACCACCGAGCTCCCCGGCGGTGTAACTGAACGCACGGGCCACCGACATGGGGGTGATGTCGGGGTCGGTCCCGAAATCTGCTGCGAGCTTGGGGAACCACGGCTGTCGGGGTATCCAGCTGGCTAACAGTTGTTCGAGCTCACTGCTGATGGCCATGACGTCTCCTAGAAGGGATTACGGGCATCCTCCATCCAATCATGATATGGGGTATTCGCGGTCCAGGGCGCACCCGAAACCCCGAAGTCGCGAGCCGAATCACGGGGCTCAGGTGGGCGCGAGGCAGGCACGGGGCGGGTTCGCAATGACCGGGCGACGGTCCTCATATCGATACGAATTGCCAAATAGCAAGACAAAGGGCGCACAATAGTCTGGTGGTTGAAACAGACATGACTCCCCAGAAGCTCACACTCGCCGGCGAGGTCGAGGCGGCTGCGCTGCGAATTTCCGATTCCGTCATCCTGTCGCCACTTCAGATCTGCGAGCGGTTGACGACCGCAACCGGTTCCACGGTCTACCTCAAGCGCGAGGACCTGCAGATGGTGCGGTCCTACAAGATCCGCGGAGCCTTCAACTTCATGCTCCAGCTCGATGCCGACGAACGCGCACGCGGTGTCGTCTGCGCCTCGGCGGGCAACCACGCCCAGGGCTTCGCCCGCGCCTGCAGGGAACTGGGCATCCAGGGCACGATCTTCGTGCCGAAGACGACGCCGAAGCAGAAGATCGAACGCGTCCGCCACTTCGGCGGGGAGCAGGTGACGATCGAGATCGCCGGCTCCACCTACGACGACGCCTCGGCGCTGGCGCACCGGTTCGCCGAACGCAATGAAGCCCTCCTGGTTTCAGCCTTCGACGATATGCGCACGATCGCAGGTCAGGGCACCGTGGCAGCCGAGATCCACGCTCAACTCGAGACCGACCCGGACTACATCATCGTGCCCGTCGGCGGCGGCGGCGTGCTCGCCGGAGTCGCGGCCTATGCGGCCGAACGGATGCCGAACACGAAGATCATCGGCGCCGAACCCGCCGGGGCCGCCTCGATGATCGCAGCGCTCAAGGCCGGCCACCCCGTGACCTTGGAGAACATCGACCGCTTCGCCGACGGCACGGCCGTGCGTCGCGCCGGCGCCATCACCTACGACGTCATCGCCGAACTCGGCCTCGACATCCGTCCCGTCGCCGAGGGCGCAGTGGCCACCGAGATGCTCGACATGTACCAGGTCGACGGAATCATCGCCGAACCCTCCGGGGCTCTGGCCTCGGCCGGGATCGGCGGACCGGATTCGGACAAACCGATCACGATCGAACCCGGATCGACCGTCGTGTGCCTGGTCTCCGGCGGCAACAATGACATCTCCCGCTACCCGGAGATCCTCGAACGCTCGCTCGTCCACGAGGGACTCAAGCACTACTTCATCGTCGACTTCCCGCAGGAGCCCGGCGCCCTGCGCCGGTTCCTCAACGAGGTGCTCGGGCCCGAGGACGATATCGCGATGTTCGAGTACGTCAAACGCTCCGACCGGGAGACCGGACCGGCGTTCGTCGGCATCCAGCTCGGCTATGCCGAAGACCTGCCGAATCTGCTCGAGCGGATGGAAGCCTCATCGATCGAGGTCGAGCGCGTGCACCAGAACTCGCCGATGTTCCGACTCTTCGCCTGAGGCGGCAGTGCGGCGGGCCGACGCAGGAGCCCCTCGACGACGGTGAGAGAGTTCAGGGCAGAGAACACTTGTTAGGATTCAACCAAGAACCGTCCCCTGACCGGGTCGCAACTCGCCTGCAGAAGGGCGAGGACGCTGATGTCGCCCAGTCTCCGAAAGGAATTCAACGATGAGTCCTGTTCTGCTTCTCCTGGTGGGAGTCGCGATCTTCGCATTCGGATACCTGTTCTACTCGAAGTTCCTGTCCAAACGGATCTACCGGCTCGAGAATGGGTTCACAACGCCGGCGCATGAGCTGCGCGACAACGTCGACTACGTTCCCACCAACAGATTCGTCCTCTGGGGCCACCACTTCACCTCCGTGGCCGGGGCCGCTCCCATCGTGGGACCTGCCATCGCAATGATCTGGGGATGGCTGCCCGCATTCCTCTGGGTCACGATCGGCACGGTCTTCTTCGCGGGAATGCACGACCTCGGCTCCCTGTGGGCCTCGACGAGGAACAGGGGACAGACCATTGCGGCGCTGTCGGCTCGCTACATCGGCCGACGCGGAGCCGCACTCTTCCTGCTGGTCATCTTCATTCTCGGGTTCATGGTCATCGCCGCGTTCTCCGTGGTCATCACCGACCTGCTCGTGGCCCTGCCCTCTGCAGTGATCCCTTCCTGGGGTGCCATCGGCGTGGCGCTGCTCGTCGGGGTTGCGATCTACAGGCTGCGGTGGCCTCTCATCCCCGTCACGATCGTCGGTGTCGCCGCTCTCTATTCGCTCATCCTCCTCGGCGACCGGTTCCCGGTGTCGATGCCGGACTCTTTCCTCGGGCTCGAACCCACGGCCCTGTGGATCATCGTCCTGCTCGTCTACTGCGGAATCGCTTCCGTCCTGCCGGTCTGGGTGCTGCTGCAGCCTCGCGACTACATCAACGGCGTCCAGCTCTTCATCGCCCTCATCCTCCTCTACGGTGCCGTCATCACCTCGGCGCTCTTCGGCACAGGACACGGACTGGTCGCTCCCGCCATCAACACCGATCTGCCCGCAGGCACGCCGAGCATCCTCCCCCTTCTCTTCGTCACGGTCGCCTGCGGAGCCATCTCGGGTTTCCATGGGGTCATCGCATCCGGGACCACCGCCAAACAGCTCAACACGGAGACCGATGCACGATTCGTCGGATACTTCGGCGCTGTCGGAGAGGGAATGCTGGCGCTGGGAGCCATTCTCGCGATCGCCGGCGGCTACCGCACAGTCGCCGACTGGGAAGAGGTCTACAGCAAGTTCGGCGATGCCGGGGTCCAGTCGTTCGTCGAAGGAGGCGGCATGCTCCTCGAGACCGGGATCGGACTGCCCGCAGGGTTGAGCGCCACCGTCCTGGCGACGATGGCGGTGCTGTTCGCCGCGACCACGCTCGATTCGGTGGTCCGGCTGATGCGTTACGTCGTCCAAGAGATCGGCGGAAACATGAACATCCGACTGCCGAAGGTCCCCGCCACTCTCGTGGTGCTCGTCCTCGGCGGCGGTCTGACCTTCTCGCAGGGAATGAGCGGAGAGGGCGGCATGCGAATCTGGCCGCTGTTCGGCACCACCAATCAGCTGCTGGCCGCGCTCACGCTGATCATCATCGCCGTCGTCCTCATCCGCAAGCGCCGCAATCCCTGGCCCGCTCTGATCCCGCTGGCGTTCGTCTTCGTCCTCTCGTTCTGGGCGGCGATCGAACAGCTCTTCTCGTTCGCCGACCCGGCCGGCCCGGACTGGCTGCTTCTGGCCATCGACATCGTCATCATCGGCTCGAGCGTCCTCGTCTCGATCGAAGGAATCGCGGCGATGCGTCGCGCGGCGAAGGAGCCGCCGGAATCCGACAGCGCCGACGCAGAGCTCGCCGGGCAGCAACGATGAGCCCAAACGGCTCCCGCGCCCCGGTGCCCCTGCCCTCTCGCGCGCCCAGCTACTAGAGTGAACGCATGCGCGCTATCACGATCTCCTCCCCCGGTGACCCCGAGGTCCTGCAGGTCACCGACGAACCGACTCCCGACATCGCCGCCGATGAGGTCCTCGTCCGCGTCCATGCCGCCGGCGTCAATCGAGCCGACCTGCTGCAGCGACGCGGATTCTACGATCCCCCACCCGGGGCCACCGAGATTCTCGGACTCGAGGTCTCCGGCACGATCGAGAGGCTCGGCGCCGAAGTCACCGGCTGGTCCGTCGGCGACCGGGTGGCGGCTCTGCTCTCCGGCGGCGGCTACGCCGAATTCGTGCCCGTTCCCGCAGGTCAGCTGCTTCCCGTTCCCGACGGCTTCGACCTCACCGAGGCGGCCGCCCTACCCGAGGTGCTGTCGACAGTCTGGTCGAACATCGTCGGCCGCGGGCAGGTGCAGGCAGGCGAATGGCTGCTCGTCCACGGCGGCGGGTCCGGAATCGGCACGGCCGCCATCCAGATCGCGCGCCACCTCGGCGTGAAGATCGTCGTGACCGTCGGCTCCGAGAAGAAGGCCGAATTCTGCCGTGAGCTCGGCGCCGACGCCGTCATCAACTACCGCGACGAGGACTTCGTCGACCGTGTCCGTGAGATCTGCACCCACGACGACGGGTCGACCGGCGCCGATGTCATCCTCGACATCATCGGCGCGAAGTACCTCGAGCGCAATATCAAAGCGCTGAGCACCGACGGCCGTCTTGTCATCATCGGTATGCAGGGCGGGACGAAGACCGAGATCAACCTCGGCTGGCTCATGCAGCCGCGCAAGACCGTGTCCGCCACGACCCTGCGGGCGCGGCCGAAGGACCAGAAGATCGCCATCGTCGCCGAGGTGGCCGAGCAGCCGTGGCCGGCCGTGATCTCAGGAGACATCCGCCCCATCATCCATGAAGCCATGCCGTTGACCGATGTTGTCCGTGCCCATCAGACGCTCGAGGACGGGGCGAACATCGGCAAGGTTCTGCTCATCGTCGATGAGGAAGGTGCATGACCGATGAGTGAGACTCCCGACTCCGCAGACGGCGTCCGGAACTCCGCGGGTGAGGTGCGCGCCGAGGATGCTGCGAACACAGACGGTGCGGCGAACGCCGACAGTGTGCAGTCCGGTCTGGCGCGGGCGCAACAGGATCAGGCGGATGTCTCGTCGCCGGCGAAAGTGATGCGCATCGGCACCATGGTCAAGCAGCTGCTCGACGAGGTCCGCGGCACCGAGCTCGATGAGAAGGGACGCGAACGTCTCGCCGAGATCCACCGTCGGTCCATCGACGAACTCGAAGAGGGCCTGTCGAAGGATCTCATCGAGGAGCTCGAACGCCTCGACCTGCCCTTCGACTCGGCCGACGGTCCCCCGACGACGTCGGAGCTGCGGATCGCCCAGGCTCAGCTCGTCGGCTGGTTAGAGGGTCTCTTCCACGGCATCCAGACGGCGATCGCGGCACAGCAGGCCATGGCCCAGCAGATGGCCGGTCGCGGTCAGCTGCCTCCGGGAATGGTTCCGCCCGGGATGACACCGGCCGACGGGCAGTCGGGCGAGAAGAAGGAGTCCGATCGCGACGACCACGGCACCGGCAACTATCTGTGAAGCGCTTCTTCTCCGGTCTGCGCAAGAAGGCGCCGACCGCGGTCAAAGACGATGACCGGTTCGGCACCGGTCTGTGGCGGCACAACCGTGACCGCTTCATCCGCGCCGTCGACCGGTACTACACCACCGCGGTGGCCCTCCACGAAGCACGGGACTCCGGTGGCACCACCACCTCGTCAGCCGCCTCGACGGACACATCCGACGGCGAGGCCACGGCCGCCTCGGCGAAAGATCCGATCGACGTCATCGTCGACGGCACCCACCGGCTCAACGCACTCGTCGATGTCGTCGACGACCTGACGGCGACCCTCCACGCCCGCTGTCCCGTCACCGGTCAGGTGGTGCCCGGGCCCACTCGGCAGCTCGTCGGCGACGTGCCGGAGCTGCTGACGAAGGCCTCGTCGAAGGTCGGTGAGGCGGTGCTCGCGGCGTCGATGGCACGGTCGGAGGGGCCGACGGGACGGTCGATCGACTCGAGTGCGGAGGCCACGGTTCGGTTCATCACGGACGCCGAGGAGCTGCTGGGGCGGGCGCGGGAGATTCTCGCTAGGGTGGAGGCATCATGAGACCTCCGATCAGCCCCGACATCCTGCCGCCCGACGACTTCGACCTCGGCCTCGTCGCCAGCGATATCGACGGCACTCTGCTGCTGAACTGGAAGCCGATCTCGACGGCCACGATCGATGCGATCCACCGCTGCCAGAACGCGGGAATCCCCTTCGTCCTGGTCACCGGGCGGCCCATGCGGTGGTTGGCGCCGATCGCCGAGCAGATCCCCGACCTCGGACGCGTCGTGTGCGTCAACGGAGCGGTCGTCTATGACATCGCCTCTCAGTCCGTCGTCGACGCCCACACCATCGACGCACAGTCGCTGACGGAGATCATCGCGGCTGTCCGCGTCGACCATCCCGAGGCCCGGTTCGCCTACGAGACCCTCAACGGCGGTTTCATCGACCGGGAATTCGTCACCGGGCGGCCGCGAGAGGCCCGGATCATCGATGATGTCTCCGAACTCGCCGGCGAAGACGTCGTCAAGGTGCTGGTGCGTCTGGCCACGAGCGATTCGCAGGCGATGCACGACCTCATCGATCCGCTCGTCGACGGCACCTGCCATGCTTCGTTCTCCGAGCCGGACAACGGGCTCGTCGAACTCGCCCCGTTCGGGATCACGAAGGCGAAGACGCTTGAGGACCTGTGCGACCACCTCGGCGTGGGGCGGTCGCAGGTGATGGCGTTCGGGGACATGCCCAACGACATCGAGATGCTGTCGTGGGCCGGGCACGGAGTCGCGATGGGCAATGCACTGGGTTCGGTCAAGGCGATCGCCGCGGCGGTCACCGACGAAGTCGACGACGACGGAGTCGCCCGCTACCTCGACGCGGTCCTGGACGCCCGCCCCAACTAGTCCTTATTGCTACCTGACGGCGGCCCAGCAACCTCGCGCGAGGT